>JAQXHW010000075.1 GCA_029007475.1 Oscillospiraceae bacterium
TTTGAATTTCAGAATTGTCTTTCCGAAAAGTTTGTAACATGGAATTACTTCCTCATTATCAAGCAAATAGTAATTGATGGCTCAGCAATAATTACTTTTGCGATAGATAGGCGTTTTGGGCTTCAATTTGACTTGTTGACAAATCAACAAGTGTGTGCTATACTCTACACTTGTTGAAACTTCAACAACTATCGGAGGTGTCGTTGTGAACAAAAGATTTGAAACATTTACCGTGCTAATTAACCGAATCAGCCGCAATATTCGCAAAATTAAGAATCAGGAAATGGCAGAATACGATTTAAGAAGCTCTCATATTTCCTGTTTGTATCACCTCTATCAATCGTGCGGGCTTACCGCTACCGACCTTTGCGAACGATGTGAGGAGGATAAAGCGACTGTTTCACGTTCTCTTGACTACCTTGAAAATAAGGGATATCTCACAAGTAAAGCAAAATCCGCCAAGCGATATAAAAGTCCCTTAATGCTTACCGAAAAGGGTATGGAAATAGCTAAAAAGGTTGATGATAAGGTAACGCGAATTCTCGAACAAATCAGTAAAGAGCTTACCGAAGAAGAAAGATTGCAGTTTTATCGCAGCCTTTCGATTATCAGCAATGGCCTTGACAAAATTGCAAACAGGGCGGTGTAATCAATACGTTAGTACTGGAAGCGGGGAAAACCTTATACTGTCTACAATCAAACCTGTCCGAATCCCACAGTTCATAATGTGGAGGAGGCGTATTCCCTTTATCTTGAAAATTGCTGTGATTGTCTTATAGCCGTAGGCGGAGGTTCCTATATGGACTTGCAAACGCGGTGATTATGCCCTATGTGCTGAAAGAATACGGCGAAGCCCTTGGCTTTATATATTTTTTCAAGGGATAAAAAGCACATAAAGACCGTTACGACCGAGCTTTCTTACGGCGGCGGATGTATAAACGATGTTGTTATACATCTCGCCACAAGCAAAATGGGCTTTGGCGGTGTGGGTGAAAGCGGTATGGGAAGCTATCACGGCAAGGACGGCTTCGACGCTTTTTCACATTACAAGTCAGTTGTCGACAAAAAGCTATGGCTTGACCTTCCTATGCGTTATCAGCCCTATAAAAGCAAGCTCTACGAGCGGCTCTTACAGATATTCTTAAAGTAATTCTATACGGGAATTATTTATGCAGAACTTGCCGATAGCTTTTATTAGCCATTGAAAAGTCAGAGTAATCCCAATACTATTAATAAGTGCTTAAAAATAACAAATACAACAGTGCCGAAACGCATCGGTTACCAAAATAACTAAACAAGGAGAATTATTGTGGTTAAAGTAGCAATTGCAACAGACAGTAACAGCGGAATTACACAGGCAAAGGCAAAGGAATTGGGTATTTCAGTACTCCCAATGCCCTTTACCATTGACGACGAACTGTTTTTTGAGGACATAACATTGACCCAGGAGCAGTTTTACGAAAAGCTGCAGTCAGACTGCTCCGTTATCACTTCCCAACCTTCGCCGGGAGACGTTACGGAGCTTTGGGATAAGCTTCTGGAAAGTTACGATGAGGTTGTCTATATTCCAATGTCAAGCGGTCTGAGCAATTCCTGTGAAACCGCTATGATGCTGGCAGAAAGCTATGAAGGAAAGGTCTTTGTGGTCAACAATCAGAGAATTTCCATTACCCAGAGAAGATCTGTTTTGGATGCCCTTGAGCTTGCAAAAGACGGCAAAAGCGGCAAGGAGATTAAAAGAACCTTAGAGGATATGAAACTTGATGCAAGTATTTATATTACCGTAGATACCCTCAAGTATCTTAAACAGGGCGGTAGAGTTACACCCGCTGCGGCGGCGATAGGAACAATCCTCAACATCAAACCCGTTTTGCAAATTCAGGGAGAGAAGCTTGACTCCTTTGCAAAAGCCAGAGGCTTCAAGCAGGCAAAAACGATTATGCTTGACGCTATTGAGAAAGATATAACCGAACGCTTCAAGGGCGAAAAGCTCCAAATCCATGCGGCCTACACCTGTTCAGATGAAGAAGCACAGGAGTGGAAGCAGGAAATCGAAGCTCGATTCCCGGGATACGAGATTCATATTGATAAGCTCTCACTGAGTGTTGCCTGTCATATAGGTCCCGGTTCTATGGCGGTTGCCTGTATGAAGTATATCGCAAATTGAGAGAAAACTTCTTATAAATAATTAATGGGCAGTACCGCAGCGGGACTGCCCGTTTTTTGAGTTATTACTATATATGAAAATACGGTCAGTTTCTGCGGCTACGCTTATGTCAAGTTAAGACACAATATTGTAATTTGCAAAAACGCTTAGGAAAAAATAATTTCTCCATTTTATCTTGAATATTACTTCTGCAAATGTTAGAATTTCGATAGTGAATAAAGGAGGTATTTTTCATGAAAAAGCGTATTGTCTCGATTGTTATGTGTATTTTTCTTTTGCTCTCGGTGCTTTCGGCTACCGCGGTGTTTGCAGAAAGTTCTGAGGATACGGTTACAATCCTTTTTGAAAATGACGTTCACTGCGCCGTTGACGGCTATTCAAAGCTAAAGGCATATAAGGAGGAGCTCCTTAAAACTAACTCTTACGTTGGCGTTGTTTCCTCAGGAGACTATGTTCAAGGCTCCTCTTTAGGCGCGATTTCTCAGGGTGAATACATGGTTGAAGCCATGAATTTGGTAGGCTATGATGCTCTGGCTCTCGGAAATCACGAGTTTGATTTTAAGCTCGCAAGACTTGCGGAGCTTTACGCCGAGATGAACACAAAGCCTGTCTGCGCAAATTTCAGGTCTATTGCTGACGATAAGAATGTTTTCGAGCCTTATACCATGGTTTCCTACGGAAATATAGATGTGGCCTATATCGGCGTTACTACTCCCGAAACATTAAATTCCTCAGCTCCTTCTCAGTTTAAGGATGAAAACGGAAACTATACCTATACTTTTAGCAGCGACAATCTTTACAGCACCGTTCAGGAGTACATTGACGATGCAAAGGCAAAGGGCGCCGACTATATTATCGGACTTACCCACTTAGGAACCGAGAATGTTTATGAGCAATGGAGCGCGCAGACTCTCGTTAAAAACACCAGGGGCTTTGATGTGCTTCTTGACGGACATTCCCACTCTGTTGTTGAGGGTATGAATGTTACCGATAAAAGCGGTGAGGAGGTTTTGATTGCCTCTACCGGCACAAAATTCCAGTATATCGGCAAGCTCACCATTGATAACGGAAATTTTGAGACAGAGCTTATTCCCGTAAGCGAGATAACCGCTACCGATGTGGAGGTTGACGCATATATTCAGAAGATTAACGAGGAATATGCTGAATTAGCTAAGCGTAAAATCGGTGTGAGCGAGGTGCTTCTCAGGGATTACGACGACGAGGGCAACCGACTTATACGAAACACTCAGACCAACTTAGGCGATTTTTGTGCCGATGCATTCAGACTTGTTATGGACGCTGACGTGGGACTTATGAACGGCGGCGGTATCAGAGATTCAATTAAGCCCGGCGACGTTACCTTTAACGACCTTATAAGCGTTTATCCTTGGAATAACTTAGTCTGCGTTTCAGAGGTTACAGGTCAGCAGCTTGCGGACCTTTTGGAGCACTGTATGAGATTTTATCCTGTTGAAGCAGGCGTATATCAGCAGGTATCCGGTCTTACCTTTACTCTCAGGGCGTATATTCCGACCCCTGTTGTTGTAGATAACGACAACAACTTCATAAAAGTTGAGGGAGAAAGACGTGTTTCCGACATAAAGGTTCTCAATAAGGAAACGGGAGAATATGAGCCCATTGACCTTGAAAAAACTTATACAGTAGCTTCTCATGCCTATCTGCTCTCTGACCACGGCGAGGGTACAACCATGCTTGAGGGCTCAAGGATAATTTCAAATACAGGTATGCTTGATGTTGAGCTTTTGGAGGAGTATATTGTGGACTGCTTAGGCGGTGTAATCGGTGAGGATTATGCCGAATCCCAGGGCAGAGTTACTGTTTTGGAGGAAGCACCCGCAACTGCGCCTGAGGAAACCGAGCCTGCGACTGCTGCAACAGAAGCCACCGCCGCTACCGACAGCGAATCCCAGAAGGACACAAACCCTGACGAAAAGCCCGACACACCTGCAACGGATAACATTAACAGCACGGGAATTTGGTATATTTCCGTAAGCGGAATTGTCCTCTTGGCAGTGATAATCTTCCTTGCAGGAAAGAAAAGAGAAAGCTAAAAAGTATTATGAGCCTCGGTGAAAAAGCCGAGGCTTTTTTGTGTATACTAAGAATCTTTTAGACTGTTATTATTAATTTTCGATATTATTTGACAACATACTGCGGTAGTGATATCATTGGGTGAGTATATATTGTGAAAGCGAGGTGGGCGGAGAGTGAAAAGTACCCCGAACTTAATTGTTATGCTTACTCATAATGACAGCACGGTGCTCAATGCTTTCGAGATTTTTGACCGATGCAAAGATTCCAAGGCGAAATACTGGGGTTTTAAGGAGAAGCCGCTTTCTCACGAAAAAATGAAGGAACTCTGCTCATATATGAAGTCCTGCGGAAAAACTACGGTTTTAGAAGTGGTTGAGTACACCGAGGCCGAATCCTTAGAGGGTGCGCGTCTTGCCTGTGACTGTGGCTTTGATATCCTTATGGGTACTAAGTATTTCGACTCTGTGAACGAGCTTTGCCGCGATAAGGGAATTAGTTATATGCCCTTTGTCGGCGAGGTGTCCGAGCGACCCTCTGTTTTGGATGGTGAGATTTCCGATATGCTTATAGAAGCTGAGAACTGTCTAAAAAAGGGCGCCTTGGGTATTGACCTTTTAGGTTATCGCTACAAAGGGGACGCCTATGCCTTAATCGAGGAATTTATAAAAAAAGTTAAGGCTCCCGTATGCGTTGCAGGCAGCGTTGACAGCTTCTCCCGCTTAGACGAAATAAAGGCTCTTTCTCCTTGGGCTTTTACCATTGGAAGCGCCTTTTTTGAAAAGAAATTCGGTGATGATTTTTCAGCGCAGATTGACCGCGTTATAGATTATATGGAGGCTCAAAATGCTTAAGGCGTACTATCCTTATGAATACGCAAAAAGCGTTTTTGCCGTTGATTATGAAAAACTCAGGGACAGGGGCATTAAAGGTATTATTTTCGATATTGATAATACACTTGTCCACCACGGTGACGACTCTACCCCCTTAGTCGACAGCTTCCTAAAGCATCTTGAGGATATGGGACTTAAGATAGTTTTCCTTACTAATAACGACAGGGAAAGAGTGGAGCGTTTTAATGCGAGTATCGGCGCACCCTTTGTTTGCGATGCCGAAAAGCCCAATGTAAAAGGCTATATTAAGGCTCTCGAAATCCTGGGCCTTGAAAAGCACGAGGCTGTTGTTATTGGCGACCAGATGTTTGTTGATATTGTGGGTGCGAACCGAGCGGGGATTCCCTCAATTTTAGTCCACTTTATCGTTACTCCCGGTGAAAAATGGTTAGGAGCTAAAAGGTACGCGGAAATGATAGTGCTTTGGTTTTTCAGACGTAACAAAAAGCTGAGGTACCGCTTAGGAAATGTTGGAAAGGAGGAGCAGACTTGGCAAGAAGAAACTTTTGCGAGATAAATCCGTTTTTTTACGAGCTTTCCGTAAGAAAGGGGATTATAATACGGCATCTTAAAAATGCCTCAGGAAAGGTTAAATTTGCAAAAAATCAGCAGAGTCAAAAGCTCCCCGTTGTAGTTTCATCTCATAGCTCGGGACTTATTAAGAGAGCACCCGGAATTGACCTTACCCTGCAGCTTAATAAGGCGGTAAATATTGAAATTGCCTGCAAAACCATAAACGGGCTTGTTATTCATCCCGGCGAGACCTTCTCCTTCTGGAAAAGAATAGGCAACACAACCAAGCGCAAGGGCTACAAGGACGGCAGAGTCTTTTTCGGCGATAAGCTAACAGCAGGCATCGGCGGAGGACTTTGCAATCTCTCGAACACAATTCACCTTTTGGTGCTTCACAGCCCCTTGACCGTTACTGAGTTTCACTCTCATTCCGACGCCTTAGCTCCCGACGGCGATAAGCGCATACCCTTTAGCTCAGGCACATCGGTAAGCTATAACTACATTGACTACCGTTTCAGAAACGATACGGATGTCGACTTTCAGCTTCTCGCCTGGTGTGAGAATGAAAAGCTCTATGCCGAGCTTAGAAGTGTGGAGGAAATGAAAACCACCTACGAGCTTTTGGAGGAGGGTCACCACTTCAGAAAAGAGGGCGAAAAATTCTACCGCGTCTCCAAAATTTATAAGCTCACTAAAAGCAGGGAGACAGGTGAAATTCTTCAAAAAGAGCTTGTGAGAGATAACCATTCCGAGGTGCTTTTTGATTACAGCTTAATCCCTCAAGACCAAATTAAAGAGTAATTTACCTAAGCTTCGAGAAATCGGAGCTTTCTTTTTCGCTGAAATTTTTTATTCTTTACATAGGGCTTTGTAAGTGATACAATTATTTTACAGAAATATACATTTTGGGGCGGTGCTTATTATGAAGATGAAAAGAAAATTAGTTTCCTTTTTACTTGCCGGGGTGCTCCTTGTATCCTCTTTGGCTTTTTCTTCGGTTTCTGCTGAGAGCGAGGAGATATTTTTTGCTCCGAAGCAGGGCATTTTGCCTGTATCAAGTAATATACCCTCAGGGGCAAAGCTCGCTCCGGTTGGAATGGATCTGCCTGCCAGATACAGCTCAAGGGAGGCTGGCTTTACTACTCCAGTAAGACGTCA
>JAQXHW010000076.1 GCA_029007475.1 Oscillospiraceae bacterium
CGGAGATGTGGATTTTGACTCTGAGCTTAAGGTTAAGGATGCAACCTTAATTCAAAAGTATGTGGCGGAGTCGGTAGTATTCAATGAGAATCAAGAGAAGCTGGCAGATGTTGACGGAGACGGTATAGTATCGGTCAGGGATGCTTCTGCTATTCAAAAAGCCGTAGCCGAACTGATAAACGGAGTACCCATGAGCCGAGTCTATGATTGGAATATGAAAGAGAAAAGCCTTGCTGTCTCTCTTATTAATAAGGGCAGGGCAAAGGTAAATCTCAGCGTACCTGAGAGCGGCTACTATTACTTTACTGTTGAAGGCGTTTCCGATCGTCCCGGATTTTTCGTAGCCTTGCAGACCGACAGAGGTGCATACAGCGGCCACAGCAAGCTCTCGGTTTATCTTGAAAAGGGCAGCCGCGAGATAGATATCTACAACGATAGCACAGGCGACTTAACAACTAATCTTAGCTACTATTATTCTAAAGAATTTACTAATTTCAGCAAGGATACCGCTGTTTCCGTAAACGGTAAGCCAATAGAGATAAAAGCAGGCACAAAGAGCCTTTTGCTGAAGGTTAAAGGTACGGAAATTACCAACCCGGTGATAATAAAAAGTGAGGGTACAGACCCGAAGATATACTCTGTTTCTCTCTACGACAGTTCTCTGTCGCTCATAAGCAACAACAGTATTCTAAAGGCTGACAACTCAAATATTCAGGGCTTTCTTCCTGCTTATGAGTATATGTCAGATTATTATTACGTGTATATCACCCATAAGGCAGGCGGCTCCGGATATACCCTAACCTGCGGCTCAACCTCTGAGATTTTGATGTCATCGGCAAAGGGCCTGTCTCTTGATAATGAAGTCGAAATCAACGGAGAGTATATTGAGGATGAAAACTCAGACTATACCCTGATTAAGTCCTGTTGTAAATTTACTCCGGCAAAGACGGGATACTATAAGTTTTGTCTGACAAGTAATTCTATTGGAGAATTAAATTACAGGATTTATGAAAAATCTGCTTTACAGAGCAGTATGAGCAATCCTATTTATAAGATTTCTGCTGCCTCCGAGATGGCAACATTCAGCCTTACCGACGCAGAAAATTTACAGTCCGGGGTTGACTACTATGTTGTAGTCGAGGGCAAGGTTTACGGAAAAAGCTGTGTTAATATTAAGGCAAGCGCTTCAACCTCAGCTGAGTATGAGAAAATTCACGAAAACGATCCTCCCTCAAATAACTCGGAAATTGCTAAAAACAGCAGTAGCATCAATGTGGGGGATAAGGTCTTCGTTGAGCTCGGTTCGGATAAGGAGATTAAGTGGTTTAAGTTTACCGCAAAGGAAAATCTGCGGGTGGTAGTTTACTCCGAAAAGTCCGACGACGCGTTCTTAGTGGTTTTGGATAAGAATTTTAACGAGGTAGGACGGTTTGACGATATAAAGCTCCACGGCAGTCTTGATTTTGCCGCCTTGGGTGAGGTTAAGTCAGGGGAGGTTTACTATTTAGGCGCAGGCTCCTATCAAGGTGACGGAGATTTTTATTCCTTCAGTCTTGTGAAAGAATTAAATTATGTTCCAATAAAATAAAAACAAAAAAGAAAAAGCAGAGCTTTGGAAGTGAAGCTCTGCTTTGTTGATTTTTCAGTTTTGTTTTCTGACGATTTTGTACTCGTCCTCTAAGGAGAAATAGTGACAGGCGAAGTTGGAACCCTTTAGAAATCTCTCCATTTCGTCCTCGTCAAGATTAATTTCGCAGGTGTAACACTGTATATAGTCGTCAAAAACATAGTGGGAGCACATCTCGCAGCTTCCGGTATTTTTAGCCAAGTCAGTCACTCCTTCAAAGGATAATGTTAATCAGTTGGGTCATCCAAGTCGGTAAAAAGCTCGTCTGCCTGACGGGAGATTTCGTTGCCGATTTCCGTGTTTAACTGAGGCTGAGCAGGATGCTTGATTTCATCGGGAGCGGGGGTGTCTTTCTTTTTGTCTGATATGCGGCGAATAAGGTTGTATATATCATCGCTGAAGGCGACAAGCATGAGGGCAACTATAACAAGCCATCCGTACCAGCGGGTGAAGAAGTCGTAAAGAGTACCTAAAACAGGGATTTTACAGAGTACCTTTCCTACAACCTGAGAGTCGCTGAAGGGGTAGTCGTTGACGCAGCCTTCTTTTATTCCTCTTGCTGTGAAGGTATAGCTTCCGTCGGGGTTTTCGGTTTTCTCAACAACCTGGCCGGTAACCGTTTTGCCTGCCTCCACACCCTCTGTGGCACGGTAGGTTATCACATCGTTAACATTGATATTTTTAGGGTCTTTTCTCTGAACGACCACAACATCACCATTTCTGATTGCAGGCTCCATGTTGGCGGTTTCAACTCTCATTATGCTGAAGCCGAAAATATTAGGGGTAATTCCTGCAACTCTCATAACTGTAACGTAAATGAAAGAAATCAAGAATATTCCCAGAATCACAAGGATGGTTATCTTGCCGATTTTTTTAATCACGGTAATTCCTCCCGATAAATTAGTAGGCCGCCATTAGAGGTGTAATAGTATTTATTGAAGCATTTTCAACGTCAGCAATATATTCTATTGCCGCACCGCAGCCTTTAACCACGCAGTCCGAAGCATCCTCGGCTAAGGTGATTTTAACCTTTGTAAAGTGTGCAATAAGCTCACAGAAGCCCTGAAGATTTGCAAGGCCGCCGGTTACGGTGATTCCGTCACCGTAGATATCACCGATAAGCTCGGGAGGCGTATTTTCCAAGACCTCCAAAATACCCTTAACTACGGTCAGCGCAATAGGTGCGATGGCTTCGTA
>JAQXHW010000077.1 GCA_029007475.1 Oscillospiraceae bacterium
AGGTACATATCTTTACAATTCAAGAGATATGTCCATGATTGAGCATATTCCGGAGCTTGTTAAATCGGGGATTTCCAGCTTCAAAATTGAGGGCAGGGCAAAGACCTCTTACTATACCGCAGTAGTAACAAATGCCTACCGAAAGGCATTGGACGCCTACTTTGAAGCCGGCTGTCCCGAAGATTTTGCCACACCTCAAGAAATTCTTGAGGAAGTGGAAAAAATTTCCCATAGGGAGTATAATACAGGCTTTTACATGGGTACTCCCCCCGGACAGACTACCTCAAACGGCGGCTATATCCGCAAGTATGACTTAGTCGCTCTCTGCGAGAAGGAGCTGCCGAAGGGCGGCGTAATTACCCAGCGCAATAAGTTTTACTTAGGGGATGAGATTGATATTCTCCCACCATCCGGCAATCCTTTTACGGTTAAAGCTCTTAAACTTGTTGATGAATACGGTGTCGAGGTAGACTCAACTCCTCACCCGATGCAGAGGTTAGAGCTTTATTGTGAAAAGCCAATTCCCTCAGGCTCTTATCTGAGAGTTAAGAGGAAGTAAGTATCATTTGTTGAGGGGTCTTAAACTGTTAGTTTAGTTACGAAGTTTCAGTGAGGTTAGAATGGTAAGTGAAGTGAAAGATTACAGCGGTCTTTCTCAGGCTCAGGTTGATGAGCGTGTGGCTCAGGGAAAGGTCAATATATCTCAGAACCTAAAGAGTAAATCGGTAAAAAGAATCTTCTATGATAATATCTGTACGCTGTTTAACTTAGTTAACCTGGTGCTTCTGCTGGCACTTTGTTTGGTAGGCTCATTTAAGAACGTTACCTTTGTGATAATCGTATTTCTCAATATGGCAATCGGAATTTTTCAGGAGATTCGTTCAAAACGAAGCGTTGATAAGCTGACAATTCTCTCCGAAAAAAAAGTTTCCGTACTGCGAAACGGCGAAATTCAGGAGATTTCCAAGGAAAGTATCGTTCTTGACGATATAATCGTTCTCTCAAGAGGCGACCAGATTCCCGCCGACTGTATCGTTTTTGACGGTGAGTGTAAGGTAAACGAAAGTTTACTTACGGGTGAAGCGGATTTAATTCAAAAAAAGAAGAATGACAGCCTCCTTTCCGGCAGCTTCATCGCTTGCGGCGTATGCTATGCAAAGGTTACTGCGGTAGGTAAGGACTCTTACGCCGCAAGAATCAATGCCGAAGCAAAGTATATTAAGAAAGTCAACTCTCAGATTGTAAAATCTTTTAACTTCATTGTTAAGCTGTGTTCGATTATAATTTTCCCCATAGGCGCGGGACTTTTCATAAGCCAGTATTTCGCCGGCGGCGGCAATCTGCAGGACACGGTTATCAAGAGTGTAGGACTGCTTTTAGGAATGATTCCCAAGGGAATGATTTTGCTGACAAGTACCGTCCTTGCGTTAACTGTTATCAGACTTTCTCAGAAGAAAGTTCTCGCTCAGGACCTCTACTGTGTTGAGTCTTTGGCAAGAGTTGATGTTCTGTGTCTTGATAAGACAGGCACCCTCACCGCCGATAAGATGAATGTTCACGAGATTATCAGCTTCGGAAGCTCAGACGACGAGATAAAGACCGCCCTTGCTTCCGTAGTTGAGGGAAGCGACGAAATCAATGCCACTCTCTACGCAATTCAGGAATACACAAAGGGATATAAAACGGTAAAATGCAAAAAATTTATTCCTTTTGCCTCCGAAACAAAATGGTCGGGCGGCGTTTACGAGGACGGCAATTCCTACATAATCGGCGCCGCTGAGTTTGTCTTTGCCGACAGACTCAGGTATGCACGGGTTTTCGAGGAGATTGAGAAAATCGGCGAAACTGTACGTATTCTTGTTCTCGCAAAAAGCGAGGGCGTTTTGGAAAGCGGAAAGCTTCCCGAAAATCTCACTCCCATGGCTCTGGTGCTGATTAAAGACCTGCTCCGCGCTAATGTTTGCGATACTATAAACTACTTTAAGGAGCAGGGAGTAGTTCTAAAGGTTATCTCCGGCGACAGCGTTAAGACGGTAAAGAATATTGCTCTCGAGACAGGTATCGAGGGTGCCGAAAATGCAGTTGATATGACAACGGTCACCACCGAGGAGGAACTGTTTGAGGTTTCCGAAAGATGCAACGTATTCGGCAGAGTAACTCCGTCTCAAAAGAAACAGCTTGTTATGGCGCTGAAGAAGCACGGACATTTTGTTGCTATGACAGGCGACGGTGTAAACGATGTTTTAGCCTTAAAGGAGTCTGATTGCTCCGTGGCTATGGCCTCCGGCAGCGATGCCGCGAGAAACGTATCTCAGCTTGTTTTGGTAAACGACGACTTTGCTTCCATGCCCCATGTTGTTGAGGAGGGAAGAAAGACTATCAACAACGTAGAGCGAAGCTCTTCTCTCTACATGATAAAGACTATCTACTCAATTGTTCTTGCAATATTCTTTATCTTTTTCAGCACGCAAGCGCCTTTTTCGCCTGTTCAGCTAACTTTAGTAGGAGCTTTTGCAACGGCAATCCCTTCATTCGTATTGGCCTTGCAGCCTAACAAAAACCGTATTGACGGTAACTTCACCTTCAATATTATTGCCCGCGCAGGAGCCGCTGCATTCTGCATCATTATGAATATAATTCTTCTCTCTGTTATGAAGGGTTACTTTAATGTATCTGAAGCGGAGGTTTCCACAATTTCTGTGTATCTTACAACTCTTTCCACGTTCTTACTGGTACTCAGACTGTCCCTGCCGCTCAATCTTTTACGGTCATTGATGCTTATAGTTTCCGTGGGCGGATTTTCCGTGGGCTGTATCTTCTTCGGGGAGTTTTTTGACATGGTGTTCCTACACAAAGAAGCACTCATATTCCTGAGTATTCTCGCCGCAGTTACAACTATTGTGTTCAACGTGCTTTACAGCCTTTCGGAGCATTTCGTTAAGAGACTGAATAGAAAAAATAAAGCTAAGTAATAGAAAAAATAAAGCTAAGTAATCCCTTGACTTTTGAGACTCAAACATCTATAATACTTAGGTAATATAAAAAGGCTTTGATGGGACGAGATTATCGGGACTTTTCAAAGAGAGGATGTCGCTTGGTGAGAGATATCTAAAAGAAACGGTTATCAGCCACCCCTGAGCTTCGTGCGATGAGTACGGCGTTTTCCGCGTTAAGGAAACTTAAGTGGACGGATTTTTCTAATACTAAAACCTATAATGCTTTTATTTATATTTTAGTATGAATTCGTCAATTAGGGTGGTACCGCAGGAATTATGCTCCTGTCCCTTTTGGGGCGGGAGCTTTTTTATTTTGTTTACTATTAAACCATATACAGAAAGGACGATTTTTATGCAGTGGACAGGACTTAACGACCTTCGTGAAAAGTTCTTATCCTTTATGGAGAGTAAGGGGTGCCTCAGACTTCAGAGCTTCCCTCTTATCCCTAAGGACGACAACAGCCTGCTTCTTATTAACAGCGGCATGGCACCTATGAAAAAGTATTTTACAGGCGAGGTTACTCCCCCTAAAACACGAGTAACAACCTGCCAGAAATGTATCCGTACTCCCGATATTGAGCGAGTCGGTATTACAGCACGTCATGGCACATATTTCGAGATGCTCGGAAACTTCTCTTTCGGCGACTATTTCAAAATTGAGGCTACCGCCTGGGCATGGGAGTTCTTCACAAAGGTTTTGGAAATGCCCGAGGAGCTTCTGTATGTTTCTATTTACGAGGAGGATGACGAAGCCTACGATATCTGGACTCAGCGCGTGGGTGTTGACCCCTCTCATATTGTCAGAATGGGCAAAGAGGACAACTTCTGGGAGCATGGCTCAGGTCCCTGCGGTCCTTGCTCCGAGATTTACTTTGACCGCGGTGCCGAGAAAGGCTGCGGCTCACCCGACTGTAAGGTAGGCTGTGAGTGTGACCGCTTCGTCGAGGTTTGGAATCTGGTATTTACTCAGTTTGAATCTGACGGCAAGGGCAACTATACACCTCTTGCAAAGCCCAATATCGACACAGGTATGGGACTTGAGAGACTTGCTTGCGTAATGCAGGGTGTTGACAACCTTTTCCTTGTTGATACAGTTCAGAATATTATGAAGCATATCAGCGAAATCGTAGGCGTTGAGTACGGCAAAGACGAAAAGAGTGACATTTCACTTCGCGTTATCACCGACCATATCCGTTCTACTACCTTTATGATTGGCGACGGTGTTATGCCCTCTAACGAAGGCAGAGGCTATGTGCTGAGAAGACTTCTCAGACGTGCAGCCCGTCACGGCAGACTTTTAGGCTACACAAAACCCTTCCTATATAAGATTTGCTCTACCGTTATCAAGGAGAACGAGAGCGCCTATCCCGAGCTTCGCGAGAAAGAGGAGCTTATCACAAAGCTCATTCGAGTTGAGGAGGAAAACTTCGCAAAGACCATTGAGCAAGGCTTTGCTATGCTTGACGCTATTATCACCCGCGGTGACGTAAAAATCCTCTCCGGCGAAGATACCTTCAAGCTCAACGATACCTTCGGTTTCCCTGTTGACCTTACTAAGGAAATCTTGGCAGAAAAAGGAATTACCGTTGATACCAAGCGTTTCTATGAGCTTCTCGCTGAGCAGAAAAAGCGTTCAAGAGCTGCAAGAAAGGACGCAGGCGCCGACGCATGGCTCTCTGATAACGTAGACCTTTCGGCAATTAACGCAACTGAGTTTGTCGGATATACCGAATACGCCTCTGATACCGAAGTTCTCGCGGTTATCCGTGAGGGAGAATTAGAATCTGCCGCAGGTGTTGACGATAAGGCAATTCTTGTTCTTAAGAAATCTCCCTTCTATGCCGAGAGCGGCGGTCAGGTTGGCGACACAGGTACTATCAGCGGTGACGGATTTACCTTCGAGGTTAATAACACAACTAAGGACGCCTCTGGTATTTTCCTCCATGCAGGTGTTGTTACCGAGGGCAGCGTTACAGTAGGTGATAAGTGTAAGGCTTCTATTGATGTTGACCGCAGAATGGCTATTATGCGTAACCATACCGCAGCCCATCTCTTGCAGGCAGCTTTGAGAAAAGTTCTCGGTAACCATGTTGAGCAGGCAGGTCAGCTTGTAAACGAAAACGCAGTACGTTTTGACTTCACTCATTTCAGCGCGCTTACAGCCAAGGAAATGTCTGAGGTAGAAGCACTTGTAAATAAATACATTTTTGATGCTGTTCCTGTTATAACAAAGGAAATGCCTATTGAAGAAGCCAAGAAAATGGGCGCAATGGCGCTTTTCGGTGAAAAGTACGGCGACGTTGTAAGAGTTGTAAATGCAGAGAATACCTCCGTAGAGTTTTGCGGCGGTACTCACGTTGACAATACTTCAAAGCTCGGCCTTTTCAAGATTCGCTCTGAAAGCTCAGTTGCAGCAGGAGTACGCCGTATCGAAGCATTAACCGGTGACGGAGTCTTGAACAGTATCAATAATATGTTGGGAATTATAGGACGTTGTGCCGCAACTCTCAAGCTCAACAATCCCCGTGAACTCTCTTTGGGCTTTGAAAAGTTAATGGAGGATTACAAGGCAAAGGAAAAGAAAATTGCCGAGCTTGAGTCTGAGATTGCTCTTAGCAAAACAGCCGCACTCTTTGAGAAAGCACAGGAGGAAAACGGCTTCTTAGTTATTACCGAGAAGCTCAAGGATACCGATGCCGAGATGCTGAAGAATATGGCGTCTATGCTTACCGATAAGGCTTCGAGTGCAGTTGTACTTCTTGCAAGTGTAACAGGCGAAAAACTAACCCTATGCTGTGCTTGCGGCAAGGAAGCTGTTGCCCGCGGCGCTAAAGCCGGCAATATCGTTAAAGCGGCCGCACAGGTAACCGGAGGCAACGGCGGCGGTAAACCCGATATGGCTATGGCAGGAGGTAAGGATATCTCCAAGGTAGATGATGCTCTCGCCGCTGCTATCGAAGCCGTAAAATCAATCTAATATAACAAAAACTTCCGAGGTTTTACTTCGGGTTAATTTTGAAAGTGATGGCGTAACCTCAGTAATATGGGGTTACGCCATTTTACGAAAATGAGTCAGAGCCGTCATTTACGTTTGTTATCTTCTGTAATATACTAGACCGAAAAAACAAAGGATACGGTGTAGCTCATTTCACTTAGCTACACCGTATCCTATATAAAAACTTTCTTATCCTGCAATACCGAATGTTATTCTTGTTCCTGTATCATGTGCTTAATCTAATATTCTTCCGTCAGTAGATATGGTAACAACTCTCCACGGAATAAATTTTCCGCTTGTTTGCAGTGCCTTTTTGACTGCATTCTCAATACCTGAGCAGCAGGGAACCTCCATACGAACCACGGTTACGCTTTTGATATCGTTGTTTGCGATAATAGCAGTGAGTTTTTCGCTGTAATCGCCCTCATCAAGTTTTGGACAACCGACAAGCGTGATATGATTACGGATAAATTCGTTGTGAAAATTTCCGTAAGCATAGGCGGTACAG
>JAQXHW010000078.1 GCA_029007475.1 Oscillospiraceae bacterium
AATAAGGCTATGGCAAGTGCCAAAAGTATCTCCATAAAGCATACCTCGATTCTATAAAATCTCCATAGATAATATACCCGAAAAAAACACTTGTCAACAATAAAGCTAAAAGAACGCCACCTAAAAGCGAAAAAAGAGCGCATCCTAAGACGCGCTCTCAGACTTTGGATTCAAAGCAATTCTATTAGTGAAACATATTCACTTGTTACGTTTCATCTTAAGAGTAAATAGAATAATTGCAATTATAAGGATAACTGCTGCATATCCTGTCACCCATACTAACTCCCCTAATATTTTATCATAGCTGCCGGATAGGGCATATCTTGCGGCATTTACTGCATGAGCAAACGGAAGTGCATTTGCTAAGGTTTCAAACCAACCGCCGACAAGGCTTGTATCAAACCAAATATTTGAAAACCATGCAGAAAGATTTGTTAGCAACGCTCCGCAAATACCGCCAACCGCTTTTTCTGAAAGCACTGTACCAAGTAAAAGCCCGAGTCCGATAAATACAAGCGCTATCGGAATATTTACTACCGTTGCGAGTAAAATATTCACGGTAAATTCCAGTCCCATAAACAGTGATGCTATATAGCATACTAAAGTCTGAGTAAGGGACATTGGAATAAGCGGTAATGTATATCCAAGAATAAACTCATGTGCCTTTACCGGTGATGTAAACAGTCTTATTATGAAGCTGGAGGATCTGTCTTTTGAAATCAGCATTGATGAGAACAATGCTACAAAGCTTAATCCAAAAACTGAAATTCCGGGAGCCAGGTTTTGTATTCTAAATAGGTTCATTTCCGCTTCTTTTGGAATAGCGTTGTTAATTGCGCTTAGCAATATAAGTAAGATTAACGGGAAAAGTATTCCGAAAAATAGAGTTATTATATCTCTGGTTATTTCTTTTGTGTTTCTTGATGCAAATGCCAGTGTTCTCATTTTATACTTTCCCCCTCTGCAATAGAAATAAATGCTTCTTCAAAACAATCCTTGCCGGCAAGAGCTTTTAGATCATCTACGGTACCCTCAGCTTTTAACCTACCCTTTGACATAATGCCTATTCTGTCAGATAATGCTTCTGCTTCTTCAAGATAATGAGTGGTAAGAATAATTGTAATCTTGCCTTTTAGATTTTGGATATACTTCCAAAGCTCTCTTCTTGCCAGAACATCAAGACCGAGAGTCGGCTCGTCAAGGAATAAAATCTTAGGCTCTGAAATAAGCGCCATAGCAATGCTTAATTTTCTTTGCCAACCGCCGGACAATGTTTTTGCTCTTTGCTTCTCTATTTCAAGCATATCAAATTCTTCCATAATTTTACGGACTTTTTCTTTTTTGTCTTTGCCTTTGAAACCATGGATAGCTGCTATTAATTCAAGGTTTTCTTTTACCGAAAGATTCGGTGCAACGGCTGTTTCCTGCGGTGAAACATTTATAATTGATTTAACCTTTTGGGAATCGGTTTTTATGCTGTTTCCTAATAGAAATCCATCACCGCTTGTCGGCGTTTCAAGACAAGATAACATTTTTATGGTAGTTGATTTACCTGCACCGTTTGTGCCGAGTAACGAGTACAGCTCACCTTGATGTACTGTAAGGTTTATTTCTTTTACTGCTTCTATGTTTTTATAAGTTTTTGAGAGTGCTGTTGTTTTAATTGCTTCCATCTATTTTATCCCTCTCTTATTCTTCGTCTTTTACGAATGGCAGCATACCCTTTAGCTTTGCCATACCCAGACCACGCTTATCTCCGACTATGAGAAGTCTATCACCATAATTAATATCATAAACTTTTCTTGCACTTTTAGGGATTACAATTTGTCCGCGCTCGTTTACTTTTGCAACTCCGAAAAAGTAGGAGTCTTTAAGCAGTTCCGTAGACTCTATATCATTTGCCTCACCCAAATAATCTGTTGTAAGCGCATCAAAGCTTGTTTTATATACTAAGGTAAGTTTATAGCAATTATCAATATCCGGTAAAGATTCACCGGATTCCCACTTTGCAAGAGCTTGACGGCTAACCCCTATTTCCTCTGCAACTTGTTCTTGAGATAATTTATGGTTCTTTCTAAGCGCTTTCAAATTAGCACTAATGATTTCGTTCATACTTTTCATATTTTTCATACCTCCTGAATTTATGATAGCATTTCATTTACGGATTTACCACCAACTGATAATTACAATTTATGTAAAAATCGTGGCAAAACAAATACAAGCAATTACATATTAAATTCATATCACCATAAAACAAAAGCCAACCGTTAAGATTTACTTAACAATCCAAACGATTGGCTATACACCAATAATATTAACTTTCAGTTGTTAGGTAAAATTGTGAATTAGTAAATTATTTAAGCATGGTAAACCGGTAGCAGAGAAAAAACTGCCGCTTTTATCGTCTTATTCAAACCACTTATAGCGGATAAATAACCGACTGTTGAAAATCTATTGAAATCAATATCTCGTTTTCATATAATGGCATTATAGAAAGGAGGAAGTCAAAATGCAAGTTGAGATAAAAATTGACAGTTCATATGTTGAACCGAAAATAATTATAATGACTGCCGCTATGACGGAAGATATCAACATGATAGTAGACAAATTATCGAAGGAAAGCCCGCAAATTATTTCCGGTAGCAAAAACGAAAAAATCGAAGTGATAGAACAGGGAGATTTGATTAGGGTTTACGCAAATGCAGGAAAAGTATTTGCTGTTACAGATAAAGGCGAGTACACAACACGCTTTAGACTATATGAAATGGAGGAACGATTAAATTCCAATCAATTTGTCCGCATATCAAATTCTGAAATAATTAACCTCAAAAAGGTCAAAAACTTTGATTTGAGCTTTACGGGCACAATTTGTGTTGAATTTATGAATGGAACAACAACTTATGTATCAAGACGATATATTTCAAAAATCAAAACTATATTAGGAATATGAGGTGATAGATATGAAAAAAAAGATAGTTTTACGCAGCTTGTTAGGTTTTCCACTTGGAGTAGCGATAGGGTATATGATAACAATAATGATTTCTCTGATATTTGCAGACGGATTTTATTATCCATGTGTACCTGAATTGGCTACTACGATGGGAAGCGAAATCAATGCAGTGTTACTTCAAGCATTTTTATGCGGAATATTAGGCTCCGGATTTGGTGCTGCATCTGTTATATGGGAAATAGAAGATTGGGGACTTGTCAAGCAGACGGGAATTTACTTTTCGATTGTTTCGGTAATTATGATGCCCATAGCTTTTGTTACACGGTGGATGGAGCATAGCCTGAAAGGTTTTTTAAGTTATTTTGGAATTTTCTTTGTAATTTTTGCAGCAATATGGATTATACAATATGCCATAGCTAAACGCAACGTCAAGAAAATGAACGACATTTTATATAAGAAAAAGGACAACAGAGATGAATAGAAGCTAATAGATACGCTGCCCTGTCTGTGGCAACAAAACCCGAACAATGATACAGGAGGATACTGAGTCGGAAAGCATTCCTCTTTACTGCCCAGAATACAAACGAGAAACAATTATCAATGTTCCGGATATAAAAATCACGCTTGCAAAGTATAAACAAAATCACTTAAAATATTTAGCACCGCCGTGTATGGATAACACCATAGCGGCGGTTTTCTTTGTTTATCGGCTGCCTCTGTCAAAGGCTTTTTTGACGATTACATTTAATTAACATAACCATAAAACATAAGCCAACCGTAAGATTTAATTAAAAATCCAAACGATTGGCTATGCATCAATAATATTTATTTTCAGTTGTTAGACAAATTGGGATTTTTTGAATTATTTCTCAAATCTATCGTATCCCCACCAATCCGGGATTAACTCTTTCAGCTTGACTGTTTTTTCGGTTTCAAGGTCAAGAAGAATTTCTATATCTCCGCTATTCTTATCTAACTGCATCATATACTCACGACAAGCACCGCATGGAGAACCAACCCGACCGTCAGGCATTACTGCTACAACTTTATCAATCTGACTCTCGCCGTTGGTTATCATATTGGCAATGGCGTTTCTTTCTGCGCACATACCGAGTGTTGACGCAGTATCGATACAAACACCAACATAAATATTTCCTTGTTTCGTAAGAATAGCCGCTGCAACGCCGCCTGCATCTATAAACGGGGAAATTGTTCGGCCGTTTTGCACCTTAATTGCTGCACTATATAATTTGTCCCACATTATAGTTACCTTGTCAAATTCAGGTTTTCTCAGCCGATAACGAATTTGCCGAAGGATTTTGAAAGAATATCCTCAAGCTCGCTCCTGCTCATTCCCTTAAGCTCATCGTTTTGCTCCTTTGTAAAGCCTTTGAAGCCGCCGAAGGAAACTGTTTTCTCCGTAATGTCGCTGTAACGGTTTTTAGCAGCATTTGTGTAGGCGTTCTCGTCTATCTCGTTGCCCTTGCCGTCGGTGTAGGTATATTCTACGTCTTCAATCTCTTCATTATAAAGCTCCAGCTCGGTTGCTAAAAGCTCCTCGGTAATAACATCGCCGTTGAGACTAAAGGCAATAATCTGCTTGTACTGTTCGAACTTGGAAACACGGGTAACTCGGGTGTAGGTGTAGTAATAGAGATTAGCCTCAGCGTCATAGTAGCAGGTCTTGCCGTAGCGAACAGTCTCGTCAAAATAGGCTTCATCAAAGGTTTTGCCTGCGGTTTTGCGCTCACATTCTTTAATCTCGCCATTTTCATCGGTGATGTATATCTTTGTGTATATAATCTTTTTATCGGCGTCGAAA
This sequence comes from Oscillospiraceae bacterium, assembly GCA_029007475.1. Classification (GTDB taxonomy): domain Bacteria; phylum Bacillota; class Clostridia; order Oscillospirales; family Acutalibacteraceae; genus Ruminococcoides. The sequence goes on from JAQXHW010000078.1 coordinate 4,773, forward strand.
TATTCAGCAATAACCTCGGGTTTTCCGTTTTGGTCAAGGTCGGTAATACCGTAGCTGCAAGCACTGAATGCAACATCGTCACCGAATATCCAGTCTGAGGACTTCTGGACAATATCCTGCACTGCCTGGTTGTTATCTTTCTTCTCGCTACAGCCGGCAAAGGCTGTTAAAAGTGCCAGCATGACAAGTAAAATTGCAAAAAACTTCTTTTTCATTTATAGCATCCTCCGCTTCGTATTTAATCTATCCGTATTTTACAGCATTTGAGTCTGATTGTCAATTAACTCATTCCTCACAGAGTCCTTCCCAAACCTCAAAGGCTTCTGACAGCTCGTTTTGAAGCTGCTCAAGCAAAGAGCTTAGCTCCATAAGCCTCTCGAAATCTGCCGCCACATCATCCTGAGCGATGAGCGCTTCTGTATCCGAGATTTTTTCCTCAAGAGCAGAAATCCTTTCCTCAGCCTTGAAAATGTCGTTCTGACGTTTTCTCTCCTGCGCCTTAAGCTCCTTTCTCAGCTTATACTCGTTAACTTTTGGCTTTTCGTCTTTTGAGGCCTGCGCCTTAGTGTTTATAAAAAGTCCGTCGCTTCCGGTATTTTGGGATTTCTCCGCGTAATAATCGTAGTTTCCCAAATATTCGGTAACCCTTCGGTCAGAAAGTTCTATTATCCGTGTGGCGAGCTTATTAATAAAGTAACGGTCGTGACTTATGATAAGCATTGTGCCCTCGTAATCCGAAAGGGTGTTTTCAAGAGCCTCTCTTGAGGGTGCGTCAAGGTGGTTGGTTGGCTCGTCAAGGAGAAAGAAATTTGCCCCCGACAGAACTAATTTAAGGAGAGAAATTCTGGCTCTCTCACCGCCGCTTAAGGTTTTTATGGGCTTAAATACCTCGTCTCCCTTTATGAGAAAGGCTCCCAAAGAGGTACGGATTTCCGTATTGCTCATCTGAGGATAGGCGTCGCTTATCTCCTCTAAAGCATTGTTTTCGGGGTTTAAGTCCGACTGCATCTGGTCAAAATATCCCACATCGACCCGGGCACCGAAGGTAATCTCGTCAAAATCATCGGCTTCGTACTGACCGCATAAGGTCTTGAAAAGGGTAGTTTTGCCGCAGCCGTTTGCCCCCACAACAAAGACTCTCTCACCTTTTCTGATATGGAGATTTACGTCCTTGAGAACAGGGGTACCGTCGAAGGACTTGCTCACATTACGGCAGATTAACACGTCGTTGCCGCTGTCACGCTTCGGCTCGAATTTCAGATGAATTGTGCTCTCCTCACCCTCCGGCTTTACCAAGCGTTCCTTGATTCTGTCAGCTTCCTTCTGTTTGCTGGCGGCAGTGATGAAATTGTGCTCTCTGCCCCATCTCTTCTGCTGCTCAACAATACCCTCTATGCGCTTTATTTCCCGAACTTCCTTTTCGTAAAGCCGTCTTTGCGCCTCAAGCTCATGAGCCTTTTTCTCCATAAAAGCTGTATAATTACCCTCATAGCACAGGATTTTTTTGTGCTCAAGCTCAATAGTCTTGTTGGTGACCTCGTCTAAGAAATAACGGTCGTGGCTGATTATCAGCGCTCCGCCGGGGAATTCTTTCAGGAAATTTTCAAGAAAACGAACAGAATTTATATCAAGATGGTTTGTGGGCTCGTCAAGCAGCAAGAAGTTCGCTCCCGAAAGCAGCAGCTTTGCAAGGGACAGCTTTGACGCCTGTCCGCCGCTTAAGGTGCCTACTGTGCGAGTGAACTCCTCCTCGGTAAAGCCTAAGCCGATTAGAGTTGCCCTTGTGCGGCTCTTGTAGGTAAGACCGCCTTCACCGTTAAATTCGTCAATGAGCTGAGTTTGACGGCTGATTAAGGATGAGAGGTCACCCTCACCCTTGTCTATCTTGCGGGTAATCTCCTCAATAAGCTTTTCTTTCTCTATCAGAGCCGAGAAAACCGAGAGAAGCTCGTCATAGACTGTTCTGTTTGGATCTGTGCAGGCATGCTGCCGCATATATCCTACGGTAGTTTCCTTTGAAAAATAGACTTCTCCGGCTGTGGGAGAAAGCTCACCGGTCAATATTTTGAACAGAGTAGATTTACCTGTACCGTTCCTGCCGATAAAGCCGAATTTATCACGCTTTTCAATATCAAAGCTCACGTCAGAGAAAAGGTTCCTCTCCACAAATGTCATAGAAAGTCCGCGGACATTCACTATTGCCACAAACTCACCTCCCTGTTAATAATTCAGTAAAAAGCAGTTTTTAACAAGAACTAATAATACTATAACATATCAGCAAAAACAAGGTTAATAAAACAAATAAAACAAAAAAATAAAATTTTCTAAAAAAACAGTTGACATTAAGCACCCTTTATGTTATATTAATTTAGCACTTTCGTGCTGGTGTAGCTCAGTTGGTAGAGCAGCTGATTTGTAATCAGCAGGTCGGGGGTTCAAGTCCGTCCACCAGCTCCAACAAACACTTGCGCTCTGCGCAAGTTATATGGGAGAATTCCCGAGTGGCCAAAGGGGGCAGACTGTAAATCTGTTGTCAGTGACTTCGGTGGTTCGAATCCACCTTCTCCCACCAGAAAAAGACGATTGCATTGGCAATCGTCTTTTTCAGTTATATTCGCCTTATAACGAGTTATTTTGCTTCGCAGTTATATTCGGAATACTTGATGGAAATGATTTGGTTTAAGTTACTCTCGGCGCAAATTGCAAAATATTTTATAATATTATATCGAAATATATTGCAATTTTTATTAAAATATTATAATATACTTGTAAAAATCAAGCAGTCAGGACAGAATACCGTTCAAAAACAAAAGATTCTGCTAAAATAAGCAAATATAGCAGTTTGTTTTCAGAAGAGAAAAATCAATAGCAAAATAAATAAAACTATGGGTGAATGTATTTTGAAATGCAAAATGCCAAATGTCAGTAATGCTTCAAAGGATAAATTTTATCCTAAATGCGGTAAACAATTTGCAGACTATGTTGCTTTCTGTATAGACTGTGGAACAAAATTATTAAAATAGGAGGTAAACGAAGTGTACTGTAAGAATTGCGGAGCAACTATTAAAGAAGAAGCAAAGTATTGCCCGAAATGCGGCACCAAGACAATATATGAAGAATCGGTTAAAACTGATAATATCGCACTTGAAACCGGTAATATCAATGAATCTAAAAGTAATAAACATCATAAAAAAGGAATAGTTATTCTGGTAATTTCGATTATAGCTGTTGCAGTTATAGCTTTGGCTTCTTTTTTGATTATTAATAGTCTTATCAGTAATAATTATATAAACTCGAACAGTACGGAGAAACCGGCAGTAATAAAAAATTCATACGGTGAATATTACATTGGAGGAGCTAACACATTTTTGCTTAATAGTGATAACTCTGTTTCAAAAGTTGATGTTAAATCATCCTCAGAAGAAGATAATAGTAATTATCATATAATGGATGTTTACAGAAGCGTTTATGACGGAGAATCGTTTTTCGCTCAGGATGTAAGTGTGCGGAATGAATTATATAAATATACTTTTAGTGATAATGACACACTGGAGAAAGAGGTTTGGATTGATGAGCAAACCCTAAATAACAGTGTGGTTGTAACCGAAAAGCGAGGTTCTTTTAACAGTTATTCAGGTAATATGCGATATTGGCAACTGGACGGTGAATACATTTACTTTATCTATTTACCGTCAGCGGAGTACTTTATAGAAGAGCAAAATATTGCGTATCGTTTAGGAAAAATTAGTAAAGACGGTTCTTCAATAGAGTTTATAGGAAACGAGACAGCTTCCACCTATGCCGTAAAGGACGGTTGGATATACTATTACGATAACGGTTACACATATGATAATGATTACAATCGCTACTCTTGTGACTTAAGCAGAGCCGGTATTTATAAAATGAAAAGTGACGGAAGTCAAAAGCAGTTACTTCTTAACAATTTTGAAACAGATGAAAATGATATCAGAATCGGCGGAGATTTAGTTTATTGTGATAAGATAAATATTGTTGATGACTATATTTATTTTATTGATCACTCTAAAAACGGAAAAAGCAGAGTATCCAGAATGAAAACAGACGGTTCAGAACAAGAATTTGTAAGTGATAAAGGAGCGTATAGCTATACTGTCGATTCAGAAAACGACAAATTGTATTACGCAACAGGCAAATTCGGTATGAGGCAGATAGAAGCTAAAACAATATATGAAGTATCTATCGGTAAAAAAACAGAGGTTGAACTTTTCAAATATGGTAGTCAACCGGAGTTTTCGTATTATGATAATCATCTGTATTTTACTAATCAAGATCATTATCGCGCGGGCACTGAATCTGATCCCGGAGTATGCGGAATGAGATATGATCTTAACAGTAAGACCATGGAATCATTATATGGATATATAGCACACACAAATATATATGATGAAAATGGTTTTTTTGAAAAGAGAGTTACTACTTCTGACTATTATTGGGGTGAAGCTAAATATTATTAAGACCATTACTAATACATAAAAGTGAATAAATATGCTATATGGGACTATCTCGCTTCTGTTGAGATAGTCCTACGTATTGAGGATGATTTTTTCTCAGATTTCCGTCCCCGTACGATGATTTTCTATTTACCTTTTAAGCTGAATATGATATAATCGAGCATAAGAAGGTGACTAACTATGAACGATGATTTTAACTGCAAAAGCTGCTCAAAGGAGCCGCAGGATAGAATAAACATCATGCGATTTATTAACCGCATGGACGAGCACTTCAGAAAAAATGACTTAGCGGGCGCTATTGACACAGTAGAATTTTGGGAAGCGGAAGCCACAAGACTTAATGACACCGCCGCACTTCTCACCATTCTCAACGAGGAATTGGGACTTTTCAGGCGAGTTCAGAATGAGGAAAAGGCTCTCAGAGCCATTAAGCTCACCCTCGATATTCTAAATGGCGAAAACACACAGGGAAGCCTGTCAAGAGCCACCATATTCATAAACCTTGCCACAACCCTCAGCGCTTTCGGAAAAACCGAGGAAGCCCTCACATACTACGAAAAAGCCGAAGAGGTTTACGAAAAAAGCGGAGACCTCAAGAGCTATGAATACGCTACCCTTCTCAACAACAAGTCCTCTGCACTGACAGAACTCAAAAGATTTGGGGAAGCCGAGGAAAATCTTAAAAGAGCTATTGAGATTTTGGACGCAGAGGGAAAGCACGATGTGGATATTGCTCTCTCCTACCTTAGCCTCGCTCATCTTTACTATGACAGAGACAGTAAGTCTGTCCTACAGGTGGAGGAATTTATTGACACCGCCTGGGAGTACATCAATTCAAAACGACAGGCTCATGACGGAGAATATGCTTTCGGTATTTCAAAGTGCGTGCCCTCTTTTCGCTATTTCAAACGTGAAATTGAGGCTCTTGCCTTAGAGGAAACCGCCAAGGAAATCTACGGAGGTGCTATATGAAAGGACTTGAGCTCTCTAAACTCTACTTTGAGGAATTCGGCAGACCTATGCTTGAGGAAAGCTTTCCCGAATACATAGACAGAATTGCCGTAGGCTTCGTAGGCCACGGCTCAGAGTGTTTCGGCTTTGACGACGAAACCTCCCGAGACCACGATTTTGAGCCGGGCTTTTCACTTTGGATTACCGATGAGGACGAGAGAATTTTCGGCTTTAAGCTAATGCGTGCTTACTCAAAATTGCCAAAGGAATTCATGGGGATTAAAATAGAAAACAAAAGTCTTTTCGGCTCAGACACAAAGGGAGTCCACACCATAAGCGAGTTTTACTCCTTCTATCTCCCCCAAGGTAAAATCCCCGAAAATCTTTCAGACTGGTTGAAAATACCGGATTTTTATTTAGCCGAAGCTACTAACGGAGAAGTCTTTCAGGACCCCTTAGGTGAGTTTACTAAAATCAGAGAAGCCATTAAAAGCTGCCCCGAGGACGTATGGCTTCAGAAGCTGGCGTCCGCCGTATTTTGCGCGGCTCAGTCAGGGCAGTACAACTACGGGAGATGTCTTTCACATTCGGAGGAAATTGCCGCCGCGGCTGCCCTTATGAAATACGCTGAAAACGTCACCTCGGCTGTATTTCTGCTAAACCGAGAATTTATGCCCTACTACAAATGGGCATGGAGAAAAATGCGTGAGTTGCCCCTCTTATCAGAGCTTTGCGAAAAGCTCCGTGAGCTTCTAAAGGAGCCGTACAACAAAGAAAAAAATCTCCCCTTAATCGAGGAAATCGCCGCTCTTTTAGCTTCTGAAATTCGCAGACAGGGACTCTCAAACAGAGAGGAAAGCTACCTTGAGGGCTATGCCTACTGCATTAAAAATTCCATTAAAGACGGCAATCTGCGAAATTCTCCCATTATTGTTTAGCACTTGACAAAACCCTAAAGCG
>JAQXHW010000079.1 GCA_029007475.1 Oscillospiraceae bacterium
CTCATTATAAATATCTCTCTTTCTGAAATTATTCGCCTTTTACTACCGAAAGGGTGGTATTTTCGGTATCAAATATTTTTTCAAGACGTTTCTCCAAATCCTCGGGAGTAGCCTTTACTATTGCGTCGAAATACTTGAATACCTCTCTGTTATTAAAGTGGAAATCTACTGCAAGATTTCCGATTGTATCAACTGAATTGAGTGATGATAAAGCGTCGCCGTAGGTGGCTTTCTGAGCATTTTCAAGGGCTTCTCTGTCAATGCCGCTTTCTCTTAACATATTAATATGCTTCTTAATAATCTCCTCACAGGCTTTGGGGTCTCTTGACTCACCGCCAAAGATTATGCTGAAAAAGCCGGGGCCCTCGAACTGTTCGTATGAAAAGGTAGAATTAATAAGTCCCTTATCCATAAGCTCCCGGTACATATCGCTTGTAGATGAAGCAAGGAGAAAAAGGAGAATATCCGTATATGCAATATCTTCCTCGGTAGAGCGAACACCTTCAGACTTAAAGCCTAAGTTAAACATAGGCATGGCAACGGGTAAAATCTGCTCTGTGTAGCTTTTAACTACCTTATAAGGCTCCTCAGGGAAATGGGTAACAACCTCCGCCCTCTCCTGAGGCTTTAAGACCTTATCGCAGATAGCAAGGACTTCCTCCGGGGTGACCTTTCCTGCTACGCAGAGAGCCATATTATGAAGATTATAGTAGGTGTTATAGCACTTATAAAGAGAGTCGGGAGTAATCTCTGCTATTGACTCAACTGTGCCAGCTATATCAAGCCGTACGGGGTGATTCTCGTACATTCCCTCGAGCATATTGAACATAACGCGCCACTCGGGAGAATCCTCGTACATCTTTATTTCCTGTGCGATTATCCCCTGTTCCTTGGCAACGGTTTCTTCGGTAAAATAGGGACTTCTCACAAAATCAAGGAGAATCTCAAGGCATCTTTCAAATTGATTTGTGCAGGAAAAAAGATAGCAGGTTTTCTCGAAGCTTGTATAGGCGTTGGCATTAGCACCCGTTGAAGCGTAGAGAGTAAAGGCGTCACCCTCCTCGCTTTCAAAAAGCTTATGCTCAAGATAGTGAGCAATTCCGTCGGGGACTTTTACCTCCTCCCCGTTTACGGTAAAATGATTGTATATACTGCCGAAGGGTGTGCCGAAAATTCCGTAGGCGGTGTTATAGCCCTCTTTAGGCCAAACATAGATTTTCAGACCTGAGCTGTGGTCTATTTCATAATATTTTTCTCTTAAAAATTCAGATTTAACTTCTCTAATATTCATATTATTTACCCCCTCAAAACATAGACTGTATCGAGGGTTAGCTTATTGGCACAAGCAACAAGCTCCTCCTTGGTTACTTTACTGAAATCAGCGATTGCTTCCTCAACGGTTAAGAACCTTTCATCGCCGAGCTGAGAAAGATACCACTCAGCAATACCTGATAGGACATCGGTTAATGAAACAAAATCATTCGCTACCGACAGCTTCGCAAAGTTTATTTCGTCCTCGGATATATCTCCTGTCTGCATGGCCTTAAGCTCGTTAAGCACGGCATTTTTGGTCTTTTCGATATTCTCAAACTCAACGCCGCTTTCGACGGTTATTATTCCCTTTGCTCTGTGGAAACGGCTGAAGCAGTAATAGCAGAGACTCTGAGCTTCACGGATATTCTTAAAGAATTTTGAGTTTGCGCCGCTGCCTAAAATCGCACACATGAGGCGCATAGCGGTAACATCAGGCTCACCGGACGCGCAGTCGGTACGAAAGCCCATAAGAAGCTTTGCCTGGGATACTTCCATTACATCGGTTACTTCACGAACCTTGTCCGCCTTACGAACAATCTCTGTATGAAGCGTACAAACCTCTCGTTCCACATTCATAAACTTTTCGGTAAAGACTCTGACCGCTGTATCGGGGTCGGAGTCGCCTGTGTAAAAAATCTCAAACTGAGCGGTTTTAATCATGGTTTCCCATGCATTTTTGAGCATTTCGGGAGTTACGGCGCTTATGTGCTCCCTGTCACCATAGCGGCGAATACCAAACGCTTCATGCTCGCACATAACTTCTAAGAGTCTGTTGCCTGCATATACTCTCTTATCGCTGAGCTCAGCGTCACAGAGGTCGATAAGCTGACGTCTCTCCTGTTCTATCTCGTCTTTGTCGAAATTTCCGTCTACAAGTTTAGGTTCAAAAATAATTTTACAGAGAAGCTCAGACAGCTCTCCGGCTACGCTCTCACCTTTAATCGCGTATCTGTCATCAATTCCCGTAACATTAAAGGAAATTCCAATGGATTCTCCCATTTTGCGAATTCCGCCCTCAAGAGATGCTCCGTAGAGAGAGGAAAGCTTTTTAGAAAGTAAAGTGAAATCGGGGTATGCTTCGCAGGAGCGAGTAAGCACCTGAGAGAGAAGCGCATAGGAGGACACTGTCTCACGCTCTAAGGGAAGGAGAGCCGTCACGCAAATTCGAATATTCTTGAAACGGTCAACCCTTACCTTTGAGAAGCGGACACCCTGCGCTATCTCGGTACTGATTATATCATACATTGTTA
>JAQXHW010000080.1 GCA_029007475.1 Oscillospiraceae bacterium
TCGGGATTCGGCTTATAAAGCACAAACTTATATCCGATAACCTGCACAACATCGCAGCCTACATTCTCAGCGATGATATCAGCAGCCTCGCGTGAGGAATACTCACAGGTTTCAAGCACCTTTCCCTTAATAAGCTCGCGAGCCTTTAAGGCATCTGCCGCCTGCTTGTAGATTGTGTCGGTAAGTCCACCTTTTCCGACAATTAATATAGTATCGTAGCTATTTGCAAGACCGCGCAAATATGCTCGCTGTTTACTTGTCAGCATTAAATCAAATCCTTTCTGTCTTTAAGGAGTAAAGAGAGCTTTCTGAGAGCCTTTCCGCGGTGACTGAGCTTGTCCTTTTCCTCGGCTGAAATCACGCCGAAGCATCTGCCGTCAGGGGCTAAAAATAGAGGGTCATAACCAAAGCCGCCGTCGCCTGAGATTTCAAAGGCGATAGAGCCATCGCAAACGCCCTCTGCGGTTATAATATCGCCCTCACTCAGCATACAGCAAATACTGCACACAAAACGGGCGGTACGCTTTTCTTTGGGAACATTCTTCATATTATCAAGGAGATAAGCCATGCGTTCGAAATCGCTGAATTCCTCTGAGCCGTAACGGGCGGTAAAGATACCGGGAGCTCCATCTAAAGCGTCAACACAAAGTCCGGAATCGTCGGCAACCGAGGGAAGTCCTGTTGCTGTAAACGCTGATTTTGCTTTAATAAGAGCATTTTCCGCGAAGGTGCTGCCGTCCTCTATAACCTCGCCTAAGTCAAAGCCAGCCTCCTTAGCCGAGACAGCATTTATACCGAGGGGCGATAGAATTCTCTTAAACTCCTCAACCTTGTGAGCGTTATTTGATGCTATGAGAAAATCAGTCATTCTCGTCACCATTTTCAAAAAGAGCCTTTGCAAAGCTAACAGGGTCAAAAGGCTGGAGGTCGTCAATCTGTTCACCCACACCGATATATTTCACAGGGATACCCAAGCCGTCGCGGATAGCAAGGACTACACCGCCCTTTGCGGTACCGTCGAGCTTTGTCAGAACGATACCTGTAATACCCGTTGCTTTTGCAAACTCCGATGCCTGATTGACAGCATTCTGGCCTGTTGTAGCGTCGAGTACAAGAAGCACTTCTTTATCAGCGTCGGGAAGCTCTCTGTCAATAATTCTGTTAATTTTAGAAAGCTCATCCATAAGATGCTTTTTGTTATGAAGTCTGCCGGCTGTGTCGCAAATTACGATATCAGCTCCCTTTGCTTTTGCTGAGGAAATAGCGTCATAGACAACTGCGGCAGGGTCTGAGCCTTCGTTTTGCTTAACGATATCAGCTTTACTTCTCTGTGCCCAAATTTGAAGCTGGTCAATAGCGGCAGCACGGAAGGTATCGGCGGCGGCAAGAGTTACCTTTTTGCCGTCCTTCACGAAGTTATTTGCAAGTTTACCGATTGTAGTGGTTTTTCCTACTCCGTTTACGCCGATTACAAGGATTACGGAGGGTTTTGTGCTGACTTTAAGCTCCTGACCGCCTGTGAGCAGCTCAGCGGTTACCTTGCAGAGAAGGGCTTTTATCTCCTCAGGGTCGGTGATTTTCTCTGTCTTTACTCTGTCGCGAAGCTCACCACAAATTTTTGTGGCTGTATTAACGCCCACATCACCCATAACAAGGAGCTCTTCAAGCTCCTCAAAAAGCTCCTCGTCAATCTTTTTGAAGGACTTGAGCATCGAGTCAATTTGGTTTACAACATTTTCTCGGGTCTTTTTAAGACCCTCCTTAATTTTACTGAAAAATCCCATAATAAAATCCTTTATAAATTATACTGCATTATACTGCTTCCATTTTTAGCTTCTCCGCAACCTCGGTTGCACGGAGTTCAAGAAGTTTTGATATACCCTCTTCCTGCATTGTAACACCGTAAAGCACGTCGGATTCCTCCATTGTACCTCTGCGGTGTGTAATTGTGATAAACTGGGTATTCTCTGTAAGATTTCTTAGATATCTCGCGAAACGTACTACATTTACTTCGTCCAGGGCGGCTTCAATCTCGTCCATTACACAGAAAAGTGCAGGGCGCACCTTCATAATTGCGAAGTATAGAGAAATGGCAACCAAGGCCTTTTCGCCGCCGGAGAGAGCCGCGAGATTTGTTACAATCTTGCCCGGAGGATGTACGTTGATATCAATACCTGAGCCTAAAATATCCTCAGGGTCGGTAAGCACCAGCTTAGCTGTACCGCCGCCGAAAAGCTCTGTGAAGGTTGCGCCGAAGTTTTTATTAATCTCGGCAAAGCTCTCAACGAAGGAATCCTTCATTTTCTTAGTAAGCTCGTTAATAAGACCGAGTATCTCTTTCTTTGACTTCTCGACGTCAGCCACCTGAGTTGACATAAACTCGTATCTTTCAGATACTTCTTTGTACTCCTCGATAGCGGCCACATTGACATTTCCGAGAGCCTTAATTTTCTGCTTAAGCTCGGTAAGCCTCTTGTTAGCCGCCGATACGTCCTCAATGGGCGCAGCGTGCTCCTCGGCTTCTAATCGTGTAAGCTCATATTCCTCCCAAAGCTTTGAGATTATGGAGTCATACTGGTTTTGAAGATTAATTTTTCTCTCCTGAAGACGGGCAAGCTCAGCATTTGCAAGCTCGCGTTCGCTCATCTTATTCTTTTCAAGCTGACGAAGCCTTATGTTTTCTTTTTCGATTTCGTCCCGTCTCACTCCGGCAGAGTCGATATTTGCTTTAGCTTCCGCGATTTTTAATTCTAAGAGCGAAATTTCTTCCTCGATGCGCTTAATGCTCTCGCCTATTTCAAGGCTTGATTTTTCAAGCGCTTCTATCTCGGAAAGAAGCTCGTCTTTTCGTAAATCCTGATTATCGCCTACGGACTTTGCCGACTCAATCTCATACCGGATATTTTCGATATCCTTTTCGGTAGTGACAATTTCAAGTCTGAGCTCTTGGAGCTTCTGAGAAAGCTCCTCGCGCTTCTCCTTGAGGTTTGTTCTGCTGCCGCTGAGTTCTATTGCCTTTTCCTCCTGAGCGTTTATTTGAGCTGTAAATTCCTCAATAATTGCTTGAGCTTTTTCCTCTTCAAGAGTTAAGCTCTTAATTCTTTCGGTACAAGAGATTATCTCGTTTTCCAAATTTTCAAAGGCCTCGCGGTTTGAATTAAGCTCGTTTTCACAGGCCTTTGCTTCCGCTTCAAGTCGGGCAAGGTCCTGAGATACATTTGAAAGGTCAGCTCTAAAGCCTAAAAGCTCAGCTTCTACCGCCGAATTCTCGCCGAGAGCAATATTGTACTGAGCCTTTGCCTCCTCGGCTTTTTTAAGGAGATTTTGAGCCTCGGCTTCGATTTTAGCTATCTCGGAGCCGCGGCTAATAAGTCCCGAATTTTTCTGGAAAGAGCCGCCTGTTAATGAGCCTCCTGCGTTTACAACCTGACCGTCTAAGGTAACCGCCTTAAAACGGTAAGAATATTTTTTTGCCGCCGCGGTTGCCGCGTTCAAATCCTCGAAAACTGCAATTCTGCCTAAAAGAGAGAGGAGAATATTTTCGTACTGTGAGTCAGCGCCGCAAAGGTCGCTGGCAATACCGATAAAGCCGTAACAGTCGTCAATGCCCTTTTCATCAAGCTTCTTGCCCTTGATATTGGTAATCGGCAGGAAGGTTGCCCGACCTGCATTTTGCTGTTTTAGGTACTGTATGGCACGCTTAGCGTCCTCCTCGGTAGAGGTAACGATATTCTGCATGGCATATCCAAGAGCTGTTTCAATAGCTACCGCGTACTCGGAGGGTACCGATATGATTCCGGCAACGGGCCCCTTAATACCCTTAAGAGCACCTGCCTTTGCGCTGTTCATAACGGTTTTTACGGAGTGGTTAAAGCCCTCCATATTTTGCTCTAAATCGCGTAACACCTTGGCTCTACGGGCTTTCTCCATAGAGTCGAGAGTCAATTTATCGGCCTTCTCTTTAAGAGAGTTTAGTCCCTCAGCCTTTGAGGAAAGCTTCATCTCAAGACCCTTAATAGAGTTTGAGTACTGCGTTACCTTTTTTCTTGCCGACTCAAGGGATGAGGTGTACTTTTCTCTCATTTCCTCTAAAGCCTTAATATTATCGGTGTATTTATCTTTATTATCGGAAAGAGATTTTATTCTGCTTTCAAGCTCGGCTACTGAGGAAACACTTGTCATGAGAGTAACCCTTGCATCTGCCTGCTTAGCGCTTAAGGCTGCGATGGCAGCGGTAATCTCTTGAAGTGCATCGGAGCTTCTGCTTGCGTCAACATTGATATTATTGAGCGTATCTGCAAGCTCGTCATACTCCTTCTGCTTAACCTCTATATTCTTATTGAGTTTTTGGATAAGGGCGAGCTTTTCTTCGATTTCCTTTTTAATATCAACTGCAAAGACTTCGATTTGCTCTAAATCGGTCTTGATTCGGTTGATATTTTCGTTATTGTGGAGAATATTATTATTAGCAACAGAAACCTCTGAGCGTTTATCAGAAATTTCAGCCTCACAAGCAGAAATAACTGAGCGCAGAGTCTCTAAATCGGTGGCAATTCTACCGCTTTCGCTATAAAGCTCCTCTGTTTTCTCGGAAATTTCTGCGATAACCTTGTCTGCATCCTCACATTGCAGTCGGCTTATCTCAATCTTGTCCTCGTGCTCCTTAATGACACCTGAGGATTTATTGAGGGTTTCGAGCCAAAGCGCAATCTCAAGGCCGCGTTTCTCCGAGGCGTACTCAAGGAAAGCCTCTGCCTTCTTTGCCTGATTTTTAAGGGGGCCTACTCTGTCCTCAAGCTCGGTTACTATATCGCGAAGCCTAACGAGATTATCCTCGGTGTTGGCAAGTTTTCTTTCAGCCTCGGTCTTTCTGTATCTGTATCTTGAAATTCCTGCAGCTTCCTCGAAAATCTCACGTCTGTCCTCAGATTTTGAGGAAACGATAGAATCAATCTTTCCCTGTCCAATCATGGAGTATCCGTCACGGCCGAGACCTGTGTCCATAAAGAGCTCATTTATGTCTTTAAGTCGCACCTGAGTCTTGTTAATCAGATACTCGCTTTCACCGCTTCTGTAATAACGTCTTGTAACGGAGACCGTATCACCGTCAAAGCGGAGCATCCTGTCAGAGTTGTCGATAGTAAGAGTTACCTCGGCAAAGCCCTGCTGTTTGCGGCTTGTAGTACCGTTGAAAACAACATCCTCCATACGTCCGCATCGGAGAACTTTTGGGGATTGTTCACCTAAAACCCAACGAATAGCGTCGCTGATGTTGCTTTTTCCGGAGCCGTTAGGGCCTACAACAGAGGTAATTCCTGTATTAAATATTAGTTTTGTCTTGTCGGGGAAAGTCTTAAAGCCTTGAAGCTCTAATGATTTAAGGAGCATATTTTCAGCCTTCCTGTATAATAATCTGACGTTCCGAGAGAGTTTCGTCTGCTAAAACATTTACGTTATAGCCCTTTTCTTTCAGCTTTGTCAGGTTAGATTTTCTTTGTCCTATCAGCTTGGAAACAGCGGATTTCGCAACGAAAGCCGTGATATTTCCTCGCTTTATTTTTTCCTTATTTAACTTCTCCGTGAGAAGTTCATAGTATATTTTGCTTTCGCAGAGTTCTCTGAAAGCAGGATGATAAGCCCCTGCCAACATTGAGTTTTCCATGGTTTCACTGCTGTGTAGCCCTACTCTTATGACGTTAATATCAGCTTTTTCAAACATTCTGATAAGCTCAGCGCATAAATCAACCGAATACTCAACAGTATCGGGCTTATACTCGCCGCCTAAAAGCAGTTCTTCGAGCTTGGTGTTTTTGAGAATAACCGTAGGGTAAATACGAACGGTATCGGGAGCAAGCTTTATAAACTCAGACGCTGTGAAAATATCCTTTTCATAGTTGCTTCCGTAAAGTCCCGTCATCATTTGCAAGCCTAAAGAAAAGCCCTTTGATTTAATCAGCCCTGCAGCTTTCCTCACAGCTTCACTGTCGTGACCGCGGTCATTGAGGCAAAGCACCTCGTCACACATAGACTGAGCACCCAGCTCAATAGCGGTGACCTTATAATCCTTTAGAATTTCTAATATTTTATCGTCAATGCAGTCGGGTCTGGTGGAAATTCTGATTCCCTTAAAAGAGCCGACATAAGCCTTCGCAGCATTTAACAGAGAAACCATATACTCTCTGTCAATAGCGGTAAAGCTGCCGCCGAAAAAGGCAATTTCAGAGTTCTCAGCATCTATGTTTCCCGATGAAAGGGCAATTTCGACTGCCGATTTAACATCATCGGAGGTTGTCTTTTTCACAACACCTGTTATAGAGTGCTGGTCACAGAAACTGCATCGGTTAGGACAGCCTGCAAAGGGGACAAATATCGAAACATTTGAACGCTTAATAACCCATCAGCTCCAATGCTTCCCTTGCCGCCTGCTGCTCGGCTTCCTTTTTGCTTTTTCCGCCGCCCCTGCCGATTGAATTGGAATTGAGAAGCACTTCTGAAACGAAGTGTTTATTATGGTCGGGACCGCTTTCACCTATAAGTCTGTACTCAAGCCGCTCACCGGGATTTTTCTGAACAATCTCCTGTAAAGTGGTCTTATAGTCTTTAATTGGTTTTTTGTGGATATTCTTAATCTCATCAGGGATAAAATTCATAATAAAATCTCGCGCAGACTCATATCCGCCGTCTAAAAAGATAGCGGCAATAAGAGCTTCAAAAGCATCGGAGAGAATTGAGGGCCTGTCAGCTCCGCCGCCGTGGCGTTCACCTCGGGACAGCTTAATAACCTTGCCCAAATCAATCATTTTCGCAAACTTATAGAGAGTCTTTTCGCAGACGAGAGAGGCTCTAAGCTGAGTTAAATCACCCTCCGGAAGCTGTTTGAAATTTAAGAATATGTAATTAGTAACCACCAGGGAAAGCACGGAATCCCCCAAGAATTCAAGTCTTTCGTTACACTTAATCTTATTCTTATTCTCGTTAGAAAAGGAGGAATGAGTCAGCGCTTCTGATAGCAGAGAAAGATTTTTGAACTCATATCCGATTTTTGCCTGAAATTCAGTCATTTTCCTCTCCTGCCTTAATTTCCTTGAGTTTTTCGGTAACTATTTCTATAACTCCGGACTCTAAATACTGCTTTGTCTGTCCAATAGCGTTCTTAAATGACCTTGCATCTGAGTCGCCATGAGCCTTAAATACCGGCTTTTGAACACCTAAGATTGGGGCGCCACCTGTCTCGCCGTAGTCAAAATCTTTCTTTAAGACTTTAACGTCCTTGAGCACCATTGATGCAGCCAGCTTATTTTTAAGGTTCTTGGTGAAAATTCCCTTAAACTTCTTCATAAGAGCAATAGCTACACCCTCGTAGGTTTTGAGAATCATATTACCTGTAAATCCGTCGCATACAACAACGTCGCATTTATCGGCAGGGATATCTCTGCCCTCAACATAACCGATAAAGTTGAGTGATGAATTCTTCAGAAGCGCATAGGTTTCCTGCTGTAATTCAGTACCCTTGTGCTCCTCTGTGCCTACGTTTGCAATACCGACTCTCGGATTATCAATGCCCATGACCTTGTTCATATAGACAGAGCCCATAACAGCAAACTGACGGAGCATCTCAGGTCTGCACTGAAGATTTGCTCCGCAGTCAAGAAGCATAAACTTACTTACAGCTCCGGGGATAACCGCTGCAAAGCCGGGACGTGAAATACCCTTAATACGCTTAACAATCAAGGTCGCGCCCACGCAAATTGCACCGCTGCTGCCTGCTGAAACAAAAGCGTCACCGCCGCCGTCGTGGAGATATTTTAAGCCTACCGCCATTGAACTTTGCGACTTAGCTTTTACGACATCAGAGCCGTTATCATCATTGGTAATTACGTCGTCCGCATTTAATATTTCAAAGGTATCAGGGTTAATTCCCTGTTCCTTGCACACCTTTCTGATAACGTCCTCTTTACCTACCAGCGTAATATCAACGCCATATTCTTTTACAGCGTCAAGGCTGCCTTTGATTATCTCAAGAGGTGCGTTATCTCCGCCAAAAGCATCAACAATTATTCTCATACTATCCTAACCTTTCTGCTATAAAATTCTGCAAGCTCAAAAGTGAGCGATTTGCGTATTCCTCTCCGCGGAGCTTTTTATCTCTCGGTCGGTTTACAAGCTCAGGGAGCAGACCGAAGCTCGCTCCCATAGGCTGAAACTTAGTAACTGACTCGTCGGTGATATAACCGGCAAGAGCTCCCATCATGGTATCTTTAGGAAAATCAATAGTTTTCTCACCCCTAAATCTTAAAGCCGCGTTAATACCCGCAACTAAACCGGATGAGCCTGATTCCATATATCCTTCAACGCCTGTAAGCTGTCCTGCAAAGAAAATATCCGAATTAAACTTTGCGCTGTAATCGGAACTTAAGACCCTCGGGCTGTCAATAAAGGTGTTCCTGTGCATTACCCCAAAGCGTACATATTCGGCGTTTTTCAAAGCAGGAATAAGTCCGAAAACTCTCTTCTGCTCAGGGAATTTCAGATTTGTCTGAAAGCCTACGAGGTTATACATTGAGCCCTCGGCATTTTCCTTGCGAAGCTGGAGCACAGCCCAGGGTCTATGTCCTGTCCTTGGGTCTCGAAGCCCTACGGGTTTCATAGGACCGAAACGGATGGTATCTTTTCCTCTCTGCGCCATAACCTCAATAGGCATACAGCCCTCGTAAACCTTTGGGTCCTGCACATCAAAATCGTGGAGCGGAGCCCTTTCGGCATTTATCAGCGCATCGTAGAAAATTTCGTATTCCTCTTTATTCATAGGGCAGTTTATGTAGTCGTCTTCGCCGCCCTT
>JAQXHW010000081.1 GCA_029007475.1 Oscillospiraceae bacterium
CCAAATTCCTTGAGCAGTATGAAATTGACGAAGAAACCGCCAGACGCGATGTATCATACTTTATTAGTGAGCTTAAAAACTCCAACCTTTTCGAGTAAAATAAGGGGAAATTTCCTTGGAAGAAAAAATCACCGCAAAAAACGTGTGGAGTAAAATTACAGACGGAAAAAGCCTTAAATGGGTGGCGGCCAAGGCAAAATCTCAGCTTGGAAACATTATTACTCTTACTCTTCTGAATGTACTTTTGTCAGGCGTAGCCGTTGCAAATTCATATATGCTGAGATTTGTAATTAATTCCGCAACCGGTCAAGGCTTTTTCGGTACCGAGGTCTCGGCAAGACTACAGGGAATTACGCTTTTCGGTATTATCTTTGCCGTTTTGATTATTACCCGGTGCCTTGTCGCAATATGGACAAACCATCTTGTATTCAAAATTTCCGCACGACTTACGATAACCGTTAAAACAGATTTATACAGCAGGATTCTCCGAAAGGATTACAGCAAGATTACCGCTTACCATACCGGCGAGATGCTCAACCGTCTTAATACCGACGTTGAACATGTAACCGGTGCGATAACCTCAATCCTTCCGGGTCTTGTTTTTATGCTTTCAAAGCTTATAGGAATACTCGTAGTACTTTTTACTATCGACCCTGTTTTTACTCTTATCTTTTTAGGCGTGGGAATCTTTGTATTCTGTTCTTCATTGATATTCCGCAGAGTACTTAAAAGCTATCATAAGCAGATAATGGAAACAGACGGAAAAATTCGCTCTTTTATGCAGGAAACCCTGCAAAGT
The DNA here is from genome assembly GCA_029007475.1 of Oscillospiraceae bacterium. Taxonomy (GTDB): domain Bacteria; phylum Bacillota; class Clostridia; order Oscillospirales; family Acutalibacteraceae; genus Ruminococcoides. The sequence goes on from JAQXHW010000081.1 coordinate 800, forward strand.
CTTTTGGTTGTAAAGGTATTTCGTGCCGAGGATAAGGTTGTAGAGAATTCCAAGGAGCTTCAAGAGGATAACTACAAGCGCAAAAGAAAGCGTAACTTCTTTTCCTTGACAACTCAGACTTGCTTTTCTTTAGCTTTCAATGCCGCCTATCTATTCGGACTTTTCTTCTGCGGATATAAAATTGCAGTAGGCGACCCCTTTATTACTTACGGTGTTCTTTCTCAGGTTCTTTCGCTTACTACTCAGATTAGCCAGCCAATACAATCCTTGACTTCTATCTTGCCCACCTACTACGCGGCTATTGCTTCGGCAGAGAGAATTATTGAGTTAGAGGAGCTTGAGGATGAGCCGAAGCTTATTAGCGGCGATTTGGATTATACCGAGATTTACGATAATCTCGAATCAATCGAGTTTAAGGATATTACCTTCAGCTACGACCGAGAGCTTATTTTTGAGGATACGAGCCTTACTGTGAATAAAGGTGATATGATACTTATGACAGGTATCTCAGGTATCGGTAAAAGCACCCTGTCGAAGCTCCTCTTAGGCGTATTTCCATTGGAAAAAGGGGAGATATACCTATCCCTCAAGGACGGTACGAAGCATATTGTCGATTCAAATATGAGACCGCTTTTCTCCTATGTGCCCCAGGGTAATTTTATTCTCTCAGGTACGCTTCGTCAGAATATAACCTTTGTAAGGTCTGACGCAGACGAATCTCAGATTGAGGAAGCACTAAGGCTATCCTGTGCTGATTTTATCTATGACTTACCTCAAGGTCTGGAAACGGTAATAGGAGAGAAGGGAATGGGGCTTTCCGAGGGTCAGGTACAGCGTATTGCTATTGCGAGAGCTTTCCTAAACGATTCTCCTATATTGCTTCTTGATGAGGCTACCTCTGCCTTGGATGAAGAAACCGAGCTTCAGCTTCTCAATAATATTAAGAGTCTTAAGAATAAAACCTGCATACTGATTTCCCACAAGAAAGCGGCAAATCAGATTTGCAATAAAGAAGTAAGAATTATTGACAGAAAGATTACGGTAATCGAAAATCATGAGTGATGCAAAGAAACTCGAAAATTTTTCATATTTACTAAAACTTCTTTCCTGTGCACTAAATGATACCAAAATACCCCAGCCCAATGAATGTATAGATTGGGCTTTGGTTTTTTCTTTGGCAAAGAGTCATTCCGTGGCAGGAATGGCTTACTGCGCCATAAAAAAGCATGGCTTCGAGAATTTACCGCCTAAAAATGTGTTAGCGGAGTTTAAGGAATATTACGAATATCAGCTTTTAACGGATTTCAATGTTGATGTTGAAACAGAAGATATTTTAAGAGAAATGGCAGAAAAAAAGCTCTATGCAATGCCGCTCAAAGGTTATCTCCTAAAGCATGACTATCCTGTACCTGCTATGCGTACCATGTCAGATGTAGATATTTTGTATAAAGAGTCACAGCAGGAGGCTGTAAAGGCTCTGTTTTTAGAGAGAGGCTACTCTTTTAATCCGCTTCTGTGCGGAGAAATGGAATTTAGCAAAGGTGAGTTTCACCATTACGAGCTTCAAGCAAACCTCTGCGATGAGGATAGAGCTTCCTATGATTTCTTTAGCAATATTTGGGAGAGAGTAAGCTACACCGACGGATACAGGGCAAGGATGAGCCTTGAAGATTACTATCTCTACCTTTTGGAGCATCTTGCTTTTCATTTTGAAAACGGCGGCGTCGGGCTTAGAATGTTTATGGACGTTTACGTTTTTATGAAAAAGCACGGTAAAGAGCTTGACGAAGCCTATCTTACCGACTCTCTAAATAAGCTCAAACTCAAAGATTTTAGAGTAAGTGCCGAAAAATTGGGCAATGAGTGGTTTTGCGACAATTCATCAGCGGATCTCAGTTCACCCATAACCGAATTTATAATGGATTCTCAAACCTACGGCAGACTTGAATATAACATCGTTATGGATACTGTGAGAAGGGAAGAAAAAATCGGTAAAAGGATATCGCCCCTTAAAAATTTGCTCTGTAAAATATTCCCGAATTACAGCTATATCGCAAAGCGTTACCCCATAGCACAGAAGCATAAAATTCTCTATCCTTTCTGTATTGTTAGAATGTGGGTAGGCAGAATATTTGCAAGAAATATTAACACAAAAGGAATCAAGAACTACTTAATCCCCACGGATTCTGATATTGCCAAAAGCTATAAGGCAATACTAACTGACATGGGACTTGGCAGAAGATAGAATATGAAAGAATATAAAACAATAGTATGGGATTTTAACGGTACGCTGATTGATGATGTGAACGCTGCCTTATCCTCTGTAAATGATATTCTCAGAAGAAGAAATCAGCCTGCCATAGACCTAAAAAAATACAAATGGGCAGTAGACAGTCCCATAAGTAAGTTCTATGATAGGATATTTTTGCCCGGTACGGTTGACCTTAAGAAAGATTGCTACGAGTTTGACGAGGGTTACGAAAGACACTTGAAGACTAATCCTATTATGGACGGAGCCTTAGAGACGGTTCGGTATTTTAGCGAGCATAACAAGACGCAGGTGGTTATTTCAGCTTCTCAGATTGATAAGGTAAGGAAACGACTTAATGATATTTCCTTGTCGGAATATTTCTCTGAGGTACTGGCAAGAAAAGACCTTATGGCAACTGATAAGCTCTACCTTGCCGAGGGATATTTTAAGGAGAATGGAATTAATCCCGAGGAAACAGTAGTAATAGGGGACTGTGTTGCGGATTTTCAAATGGCAGAGGCTTTGTCCTGCGACTGTGTGCTGACAACAAAAGGTCATCAAGGCAGGGATGAGTTCAAAGCTACTACCGCAATAGTTATCGACAGCCTCCTTGAGCTTAAAAACATAGTAAAATAGAAATTTTCAGCTTGTTATCTATAATCGAAATTTTCGGTTTTACCCTCAGTAATCGTTATTTGTAGACACAAAAACCTCCTGTGGTAGTTTAACTGCCACAGGAGGTCTGTTTTTATATGGAATAGCTTTATTAACTATTCTTCAGTTTCTTTGTTGCTTGCAAGATAGGAGAGTATTAATAGGCTTTCT
>JAQXHW010000082.1 GCA_029007475.1 Oscillospiraceae bacterium
GGGCAGAGACGCACTTGACGAGGTTTACTCCTTTGTTTTTGATGCTGAAGACGCTCTGGTGCGCCATAATTTCGTAAGCGGTACACACGCCTTAACTGTTGCACTTTTTGCTGTGCTCAGACCGGGAGATACTATGCTTTCGATTACCGGTATTCCCTACGATACAATAAGGGGTACAATAGGCATCGGCTCAAATTATTCAGGCTCTCTCAAGGATTTCGGTGTAAATTACGAGGAAGTAGCACTTCTTCCTGACGGAACTCTTGATTACAGCAAAATTGAAGCTGATATTTCTTCAAAAAAGCCTAAAATGGTCTACATTCAGCGCTCACGCGGCTATGAGCTAAGACCTTCTTTAAGATATGATGAGATTAAGAAAATCTGTGAGATTTCGAAGAAAGTTTCTCCGGATTCCATTATTATGCTGGATAATTGCTACGGCGAATTTGTTGAGTATAAAACACCCCATACCTGCGGCGTCGATTTAATGGCGGGCTCAATGATAAAGAATCCCGGCGGCGGAATTGCACGTACAGGCGGTTACATCTCAGGCAGAGCCGATTTGGTGGAGCAGGCGGCATTCAGACTTACAACACCCGGTACAGGCAAGGAGTTAGGCGCAACTCTTGATATGACAAGAGAGCTGTTTATGGGTGCATATAACGCTCCTCAGATTACCGCAGCAGCACTTAAAACCGCAGTGTTCAGCGCCGCTCTTTTTGAGCTTTTAGGCTATGGTGTTACCCCGAATTACAAGGAAAAGCGCGGAGATATTATTCAGGTTATTGAGCTTGGCGGAGAGAGAGAGCTTGTAGAATTCTGTCGAGGAATTCAAGGCGCCGCACCTGTTGATAGCTTTGTTTCACCTGAGCCCTCAGATATGCCCGGCTATGACTGTAAGGTTGTAATGGCTTCAGGCTCTTTCTCTTTAGGTTCATCTATTGAGCTTTCTGCCGATGCACCTATCAGAGAGCCATACGCTGTATGGTTTCAGGGTGCTCATAATTTCGACGCAGGCAAGCTGGGAATTATGCTTGCGGCTGACAGGGTTTCAAAACTTAAATAACTTAAATATAAAATTAACGGTAGCATTTTATGTGCTACCGTTAATTTATTCGTGTCTGATTTTTATAAGCAGAAGTTCGCCGCTTTCGACAAATACACGAGCGTCTTTTCCCTTGATAACCTCGTTACTTACTCCGTACTGGTAATCGGGCTCTATTGCCGCTTTCTCAAGAGGATATTTTGCGTTTTTTATTGTTATTCCCTCGGCTTTTCCGTTAATGGCTATAAGTGAAAAATAGGGGTATCTGTCGCTTATGGAGACTTCCTCCTTTGAAACAATCTCCATTTCCGAAAAATCGTCTATAAGTGTAGCTTTTTTATTTAGCCTTCGCAGCATTGTGAGTATTGAGATATTCCCTAAGGTGTGGTCGAATCTGCCGCCGGCTGCACCGATAATCAAAAATTCCTCAAAGCCTCTTTTAAGAGCTTCTTTCACTGCGAAAACCGTGTCTGTGTCGTCCTTTTCACAGGGTAAAACTATGGTTTCAATATCCGTCTCAGGCTTTATATAGGAGTCAAAATCTCCTATTATGAGGTTTGGCTCAATACCGAGCTTTTCCCGGTGAGAAAGCCCGCAGTCACAGAAAATAAAGTAATCGTCTTTCTTTAGAAAATCGGATATTTCTTCGTAGTTATTTATTGGCGCACCGCCTACAATAACACATCTTTTCATGTCAGTTTTCCCTTACCTCCCTGAAAAAATTTTTCAAAAGTTCGGTGCATTTTTCCTCACATATTCCGCCGTAACATTCCGGTTTATGAATATTGCTCATTTTGAAAAGGTCGAATGCTGTGCCGCAGGCTCCGTAGTTTCGGTCGAAAGCGCCGAAAACAACCTTTTTAATCTTGCTGTTAATAATAGCGCCTGCGCACATAGGACAGGGTTCTAAGGTGACGTAAAGGTCGCAGGAGGAAAGATTTGCAGAGGATAGCTTTTTTGAAGCGTTTTCAATAGCCACGATTTCAGCGTGCTTTGTGGCACATTTTTCTCTCTCCGTGTAGTTTCGTCCCTCTGCGATGATTTCGCCTCCCTTGACTATTACACAGCCTACTGGTATTTCGTTTTCTTTACGAGCCTCAAGCGCTAAGGCGTAGGCTCTTTCCATAAAATCGTATCTGTCCATTTTATCCTAAATTTATCGGCAAAAATTTCGCAGCTGCTTCGATTGTCATGTACGCAAAAGCAATAATAACCGTAGGGAAAAGGTAGAATCCGCGATTTATCTCTTTTTTTGTAAGAGGCCCGTCATAGCCTCTGAGCTTCATAAAATCCTTGTCTTTTTTTGAGAGAATAACCGTCATAATAATAGCTAATATCAAGAATGTTATGATAATCGAAAGCA
>JAQXHW010000083.1 GCA_029007475.1 Oscillospiraceae bacterium
CAGTCAGCATAATAAGCGGAAGTAAATATTTTTTCACTCTTATCCCCTCGTTTCCGATTTTATAGACTAAGTATATCACCTTTTTAGTCTCGCTTATCTTCGTTTCTGCGCTGTTTCTTGCACATGTGGGAAACATTGAAAAAATCATGTTTTGGGCGTTTATAGTAGGAAATGTTCTGTATTATGCTGTCGGCATAATATTAGCTTTTGCTTTTAAGGATAACCGCGCGTTTTGCAAATATATATGTCCGGTCACCGTATTTTTGAAACCCATGAGTTATTTTTCTCTGCTGAGGATTAAGTGTGATAAAAGCAAGTGTATATCCTGCGGAAAATGCAAAAAGGTATGTCCTATGGATGTTGATGTTACGGATAATTCCCGTAAACGTAAAAACGGCACAGAATGTATTCTCTGCTTTGAGTGTGTGAAAAACTGCCCGAAGGACGCGCTGTAAGTCAAGGCGTAAACAGAACGGCAAAGGTTATCAGGACGCTCTGCTAAACCGCACCCCTGAAAATTAATGAAAAGTGTCGGCGGTATTTTAGAAATATTTTTTTCGGTTTGTTTTATGACAGAAATTTTCAGAGGTTAAAGCAAAGGCTTTGTTGCTTTTTTATGATGGCAAATTAACCAAAGTAATCGACAAATTATAGTAAATAATTTACATGGAACTTTATGCTGATTTGTTGACTTAAATGCCGCATATATGCTATACTTACTGTGCATTGATGTTTTCTGTAACTGGCGGATTAGTGGGTTACCACATGGGAGCAGAAAACTTGAGCGAAGCTCTGTTTTCGCTTTCAAAATGTCGACCGCCTGGGCAGACTTCACATTAGTGTAGTCTGCCCGGTTTTTATTTTTCGGCAAGAGAATTTTGTCGATATAGGAGGAAGTATCTTATGAAAAAAGTTGCAGTGATTATGGGCAGCGACAGCGACCTGCCCGTTGTACAGAAAGCTGTTGACGTGCTCCGTGATTTCGGGGTGCCCTTTGAGGTGAGAGTTCTCTCGGCTCACAGAACTCCCGACGAGGCTCAGCAGTTCGCAAAAAGTGCGAGAGAGAACGGCTTTGGTGTAATTATCGCCGCCGCAGGAATGGCCGCACACCTTGCAGGTGCATTCGCTGCACACTCTACCTTGCCTGTTATCGGAATACCCGTGAAATCTTCTACCCTTGACGGTGTTGATGCACTCCTTTCTACCATTCAGATGCCTACCGGAATGCCCGTGGCAACTGTTGCGATTAACGGAGCCGCCAACGCCGCCTTGTTGTCTGTTGAGATTCTCTCGGTTTACGAGAAGGAGCTTGAGGAGAAGCTCAGGGCTTACCGCGAAGCAGGAACAAACAAGGTTCTCGAGAAGGACAAAGAAGTGAGAGAAAAGTTCTCTTGCTAAACTGAATCGGTTTATATTTTAATTAAATAAAGAGAGGTACAAAAATCATGAAAAATCTTGTTTACACAGGAAAAACCAAGAACGTATATGCACTTGATAACGGTAACTACGAGTTAAAGTTCAAGGATGACTGCACCGGCAAAGACGGCGTATTCGATCCCGGCGAGAACTCGGTAGGTCTTACTATTGAGGGCGTTGGCAAGGTTAACCTTGAAATGTCCGTTTATTTCTTTGAGCTTATCAAAAAAGCAGGCATCAAGACTCACTATGTTTCCGCTGATATGGATAATGTAACCATGGAGGTTCTCCCTGCAAAGCCCTTCGGCAAGGGACTTGAGGTTATCTGCCGCAAAAAGGCAGTAGGCTCTTTCTACCGCCGTTACAACCAGTATATCGAGGAGGGCGCAGACCTTCCCAACTACGTTGAGATGACCTTTAAGAACGACGCTCTCGGCGATCCCCTTGTTACTGCTGACGGCCTCAACGTCTTAGGTGTTATGAGCTTAAAGCAGTACGACGCAGTTAAAGAGATGACACAGAAGATTACCGACATCGTAGATGCTGAGATGCAGAAGCGCGGAATGGCTCTCTATGATATTAAATTTGAATTCGGTTACGTTGGCGACGAGGTATTCCTCATTGACGAAATCGCTTCCGGCAACATGAGAGTTTACAAGGACGGCCAGTACGTTGACCCCATGGAGCTTTCCCGTCTTTTCTTTGCTTAATGTCTTTCTTTAGAACGGCAAATTAACTAACCAGTATTTTTTCGGAGGTGCCTTAAAGTGGGCGGATTTTTCGGAGTAGTTTCACATCGCGATTGCGCTGTGGATGTGTTCTTTGGCGTTGATTTTCATTCTCATCTCGGTACTGCTCGCGCAGGTATGGCCACTTACTCTCAGGAGGAGGGCTTCCAGCGACATATCCACAACATTGAGAACGCACCCTTTAGAACTAAGTTCGAGGGCGATGTGGACAAGATGAACGGAAAGGTATGTATCGGCTGCATAAGCGACCGCGACCCTCAGCCTTTGCTCATATATTCTCACAACGGTATGTATGCCATAAGCATTATCGGCGTTATCAATAATAAAGAGAAACTGGCAAAAGAGCTCTTAGACGGCGGCAAGGTGCATTTCGGCGCCATGGGCGGCGGCAGAATTAACTCCACAGAGCTTGTGGCTACCCTTATTGACCAAAAGCAAAATGTTGCCGAGGGTATCGCCTATGCTCAGAGCAAGATTGAAGGCTCTCTTTCAATTATGATTATGACCGCTGATGAGGAAATCATAGTTGCCCGTGACGCAAAGGGCAGAATACCCATTATCATCGGCAAGGATGACGACGGCTACTGCGCCAGCTTCGAGAGCTTTGCTTTCAATAAAATGGGCTACAAGAGGGTAAAAGATTTAGGCCCCGGCGAAATTGTCCGTATGACTAAGGATGGTATCGAAACTCTTAAGGCTCCCGGAAAAAACATGAAAATATGCGCGTTTCTGTGGACTTACTACGGTTATCCCAACTCAAGCTATGAGGGCAAAAACGTAGAGGTTGTCCGTAACAGAAACGGCGAGATAATGGCTCGTGACGAGATGAAAAACGGCAGCTACCCTGATGTTGACTATGTTTGCGGTGTTCCCGATTCGGGAATTGCCCACGCAGTAGGTTATGCAAATGCCGTGGACAAGCCCTTTGCCCGACCCTTTATTAAATACACCCCCACTTGGTCGAGGAGCTTTATGCCTGCAAGCCAGAAGATTCGCGATCACGTGGCAAAAATGAAGCTCATTCCTGTCGAAGACTTAATTCACGATAAAAAGCTGCTCTTTATTGACGACAGTATCGTCAGAGGCACTCAGCTTCGCGGAACAGTTGATTTTCTCTACTCAAACGGTGCCAGCGAGGTACATATGAGATCCGCCTGCCCTCCCATTATGTTCGGCTGTAAGTACCTTAACTTCTCCCGAAACACCTCGGATATGGATTTAATTTGCCGCCGGGTTATCAATGAGCTTGAGGGCGAAGAGGGTATGAAGTACATTGACGAGTACATGGACGGTACCACAGAGAGAGGAAAGAAAATGCGTCAGCATATTGCCGATGAAATGGGCTTTAAGTCTCTTGAGTACCAGTCGCTTCCCGGACTTATCGAAGCTATCGGTTTACCTGAGGACATGATTTGCACATATTGTTGGAACGGAAAGGAATAAGACATGAGTAAAAATTCAAAATCTGAAAGCTACGCAGCAGCAGGCGTAGATATTACCGCAGGCTACAAATCCGTAGAGCTTATGAAAGCCCATATCGCAAGAACAAAAAACGAAGGCTG
>JAQXHW010000084.1 GCA_029007475.1 Oscillospiraceae bacterium
ATTGTCCTCATCCTTCTTGTAGCCGAGAGAAATCTTGCCGGTTTCAACATTGAAATCCTTTACGAATACTTCGATAGTATCGCCGACTTTTACAACCTCTTCGGGGTGCTTGATTCTTAACCAGGAGAGCTCGGAAATATGAACCATACCGAACACGCCGCCAAGGTCAACAAATGCGCCGTATGTTGTGAGAGACTTAACTGTACCTGTGTAGACCTTGCCTACCTCGATACCCTCCCAGAACGCTGCCTTGAACTCAGTTCTCTTGTCACGGAGAACGCTCTTGATTGAACCAACGAGCTTCTTACGTCTGCCGCGCTGAGAAACCTCTAAGAGTCTAAACTCAACCTGAGTGTGGAGAAGGGGGCTAAGATCGTCCATACGAACGATAGAAGCCTGAGAAGCAGGGATGAACACGCGGTTATTATGTGCAAATACAATAACGCCGCCGTTTACAACCTCGATAACCTCGCCGGAGAGAACTGCGTTTTCCTCAGCTAACTTCTCGAGCTCGTCCCAATCCTTCTTGGCGTCAACTCTGCGCTTAGAGAGCATGATTGTACCCTCAACGTCATTGGTCTTCATTATGAGAAGCTCAATCTCGTCGCCGACCTTAACGAAATCGTTAGGATCGTTTACAGGACCGAAAGAAAGCTCTTCAGCAGGAATAAAGCCTGCCTGCTTTCTGCCGACATCAACATAAACCTCGTTGGGAGCAATGCTGATAACGGTGCCCATTACCCTTTCATTTGTATTTAAGCCTTTGAGATTCTCTTCCAAAAGAGCCTCAAAATCTTCAGTTTCGTTTGTTACACCGGATTTGGTAATATCTTCCATTTTATCCAGTACCTCCTTAATAATCCTTGCGGGAGTGGATGCTCCTGCAGTTACGCCAACCGACGAGACATTGCTTAATCTCTCCGGGGGCAAATCCTCAGCCGTCTGAATCCAAAGGGTGTTTGGGCAAACCCTCCTACACAGCTCATAGAGCTTTGAGGTATTCGAGCTTTTCCTATCCCCTATGACAATCATAAGGTCTGATACCGCCGCCAAATTTTCGGCTTCCGCCTGTCTGCTGTGCGTAGCACTACATATTGTATCAAATATTTCAGCGTTTGTACAGACTTTTTTTATTGTTTTTGAACATTTTTTCCATTCTTTTTCGCTGAATGTAGTCTGGGCAACAAAAACCGCAGAATTATAATTCTCTTTCGGAATATTTTTGAAGTGTTCCGTAAGTTCCTCTTCATTTTTGTAGGTATAGCAAGGCAGCTTTGCGTGACCTATAATGCCCTCAACCTCGGGGTGAGCACTATCGCCTGCTATAAAAACCGACTTGTTTTTATCTTTATCTGCACCCGCCACAACATTATGAATCTTCTTGACAAAGGGGCAGGTTGCGTCACAACATTCAAGGCTTAGCTTTTCAATCTCGTCAAGAACGGTCTGAGAAACTCCGTGGGAGCGCACAACCACAGTTGCATCTCTGTCAGCCTCCTTGGGAGAGTCAATAGTTACTGCGCCTCTTGCCTTTAGCTCCTCAACCATTTCGGTATTGTGGATTATAGGTCCTAAGGTTGCTACCTTTTTTTTACTGTCTAAAAGAGAATAAACCATTTTAACCGCACGGTTTACACCAAAGCAAAAGCCTGCGGTTTTTGCAAGTTTAATTTCCATACTTATCCTTTTCCCAGGTTACCCTGATCCTTGCCATAAGGTTACGGGAAGCGTCTCTATACTCATGAGGCGTACCCTCCTTAACGCCCAATTCCTCAACTGTAACAGGGTCACCGTAGGTAATATACATCTTGGTAAATGCTTTCTTTTTAGGGTCACGGTATGTAACGGAAACAGGGATAATCTTACAATTCGTCTGGTGGGCAAGCATAACCGCCCCGCTGCGAGGTCTTAAAAGCTCATTTGTCTTTGAGCGCGTACCCTCAATAAAAATACCCAGAGCATCTCCATTTGCAATAATATTTCTTGAAAACTCTAACGCCTCGTCGTTTTTAGAGCTTCTGTCAATTGCAAAAGTTCCTAAGCGGCTAAAGAGGAATTTTACAAACTTATTTTCAAAAAGCTCCTTCTTAGCCATAAAGCGAATAGGACGCTTCTGACCTAAAGCAACTAAGATAGGGTCTACACCCGATACATGGTTGGCAGCCAATATATACCTTCCCTCTTTTGGCAGGTTGTTTTTATTGGTATATTTAGGTCTGCACATTAATTTGAGCACCCAGCCGCCAATTGCTTTCATAAATAGATAAAAGCCTTTGCTGTACTTATCTTTCACTTGCTGTTCACCTCGATGGTATTAATAAGCAGGTCTATTGACTCCTGCAAAGTAAGCTCTGAGGTATCAACTAAAATGCTGTCCTCAGCAGGCTTTAAGGGAGCAATAGGTCTGTTCATATCGTTGTCGTCACGCTTTATAACATCAGCTAATACATCCTCATAAACTACATTTTCGCCTTTTGCTATAAGCTCGTCATATCTTCTGCGGGCACGGATTTCGGCAGACGCAGTAAGGAAAATCTTAACCTTTGCATCCGGCAAGACAACTGTGCCGATATCTCTGCCGTCCATAATTACGTCGTAGGTCTTTGCCATATCTCTCTGCAAAGACAGTAAAAAAGCTCTTACCTCGGGTATTGCGGAAATCTTTGAAGCCGCCATAGAAACCTGCTCGGTACGGATTAAAGAGGAAACATCCTCGCCGTTTAGGATAACAAGCTGTTCGCCCTTCTCGTTTCTTGCAAGAGAAACCTCTGCCCTCTTAAGGAGCTCCTTAACAGAATCCTTGTCGTCGGGCTCAATAATATTTCTGAGAGCAAAAAGTCCTAAGGCGCGGTACATAGCGCCTGTGTCAACATAGATAAAGCCTAAAGCCTTGGCAGCAGCCTTGGCTATGGTAGATTTTCCTGCGCCTGCAGGGCCGTCAATAGCTATTGCAATAGACATGGTAATCCTCCTAAATTTTATATCCAAGCTGAATTCTCACCGGCTAAAAAGCCTGTTGAAAAGGCTATTTGCAGGTTAAATCCCCCTGTGTAGGCATCAACATCAAGCACCTCGCCGCAGAAAAACAATCCGTTTATCAGTTTACTTTCCATGGTTTTTGGGTTGACCTCGGATACGTCCACTCCGCCGCGGGTAATAATTGCCTCGTCTAAAGGACGAGTACCTGAAATCTCAAAATCCAGGTTCTTAATTATAGACAAGAGCCTATGCCTTTGCTCTTTGGTAATGCTGTTGACTCTCAGGGTATCATCCTCGCCCAAACGCCTGATTACAACGGGAATCATTGAGCTTGGGAGAAGCTGAGTCAAAGCATTTGAAAGCTCACGGTTTTTGTATTTTTCAAAATCTCTCAAAATTCGCGCGTCAAGTTTTTCGAAATCTAAAGCAGGCTTTAGGTCGATTGACACCCTGTATTTTTCACCGTCAGAAAGCCTTGTGCTCATGCTTAGTACGGTAGGTCCCGAAATTCCGAAGTGGGTGAACAACAGCTCGCCGAAGTCCTCATAGACCTGTTTTTCTCCGCAGTATAGCTTCACGCCGACATTTCTCAGGGAAAGTCCCTGCATCTCAATACAGTCATTGAGGTCGCTACCCCTACACTCAAGGGGTATGAGAGAAGCTGTGGGCTTTATTACCTTATGACCTAACCTCTCGGCTATGGGATAGCCGTCACCGGTTGAGCCTGTCAAATGATAGCTCTTGCCCCCCGAGGCTATAATAACAGCGTCACAGGGGTGGGTTTTACCCTTGCTGTCAACTACCGCTTTCACAGCGCCGCCCTCTGAAGTAATATCCTTAACTTCAGTTTCGAAAAGGAATTTTACTCCCTGATTTTTGCAGTATCGCTCAAGGGCATTTGCAATATCGAGAGCCTTGTCACTTACAGGGAAAACTCGGTTTCCTCTCTCGACCTTCAGGGGCACTCCCATATCTTCAAAAAAGCCGATTGTATCCTCGGCAGAGAAAGCATTTATTGCGCTATACAGGAATCGGGGATTTCTGATTACATTCTCGATAAAATCGTTATTTGAGCATTTATTGGTTACATTACATCTGCCCTTGCCTGTTATACAAATCTTTCTTCCGGGGCGTTTGTTTTTTTCAATCACAAGAACCTCAGCACCCATTGACGCCGAAACTCCTGCCGCCATAAGTCCTGCGGCGCCGCCGCCCATTACTATAACCTTGCCCATTATTTATTATCCAAGATCTGAGAGCTTGTATAAACGCCCTGCTCATTCCAGACATTTTCCAAAACGGAAAAGGTTTTCTTAACGTCGTCCTTCTTCTTGATAACGGTTGCAACGATAAGTGCATTAATCAGTGAGAGGGGCGCTACTAAAGAGTCGACAACAGAAGCCATATCACTTCTTGCAATCAAGACAGACTCGGCGCTCTGAGCCAAAGGCGAGAGCAGGCTGTCGGTTACGGCAATGGTTGCGGCTCCCCTTGACTTCGCGAAGGTCATAGCTTCTGCCGCTGTGCGGCTGTATCGGGGGAAGCTGATGCCGATAATTGCGTCCTTATCGGAAATTCTTAGAAGCGCTTCGTACATACCGCTGCGGCTTGAATTCGTAACAATATGCACATTTCCTAAAATCAAATCAAAATAATAACCTAAAAAACCGGCAAGGGAGCTTGAGGAACGTACGCCGAAGATATAGATATTCTCAGCGTTGATAACTGATTCAACGGCTCTGTCAAAATCCTCCCTTGAGGTTTCCTCGAGAGTGCGACGGATTTTGAGGATATCCTGGCTGAGCACCATATCGAGGACGCTGCCCTCTCCTATCTTTGCGGCGGTGACATCAATTCTCTGCACAGAGGTAAGCTTATCCTTAATCATTTCCTGCATAGCTTTTTGAAGCTCAGGATAGCCGCCGTAGCCAAGCTCGGTTGCAAATCGCACGACAGTACTTTCGCTTACTCCTACAAGTTCACCCAATTTAGAAGCCGTGAGAAAAGCGGCGCGGTCGTAGTGCTGTTCAATAAACTCCGCGATTAGCTTTTGACCCTTTGAAAAGGTGCTCATTTTCGCATCTATGCGAACAAGAAGATGAGTTATCATACATATACCTTCATTTCGAAAATATCAAAGTAATTTTATCACAGCACCTAAAAAAGTTCAATCATTTTTGAAGCCTTTTCTTTGAAATTTTGCAAGATTTTCAGATAATCGGTATAAAACAGAGGAAATTCTTTCATTTTTTCGAAAATTTGAATTAGCAAAGGAAAAAGCCGCGTATAAAACACGGCTTTGTGATTAGTCATTATTCCAAATTTTCTCAGCGTTTTCCTGAAGATAAGCAACAGCCTCGGGGCATTTTTTATTTATTGCCTTGATAGAATCCGAAAAACTGCGGGGCGAATTGTGGCTCTCGGAATGGGTATCGCTTGATAGAATGTGGATGTAACCCCTCCTAAGCAGCTTCATAAGCTTTGAGCTTATGCGTCTGTCGGTAAAGGAGCTTGCATTTGACTGGATAACGACGCCCATATCAATAAGCTCCGATATAGCATCAGGTTTTTTTATCAGCTTTTCGTATCTCTCAATATGAGGAATTATGGGGCGCACGCCTAAATCCATAAGTCTCATAAGCATTTTCAGAGACTCACCCTCAAAGCTCGCCCCGTAGGAAAATTCCGTTAGCATATAGGGTGTGCCTTCCATGCAGACGGGAGAAAAATCAAGTCTGTCCGTAAACATGTATTTAGTCACATAAACCTCAGCCCCGATTTTTACGTTAATATCCTCGGGGATAAGGGGCAGAAGCACTTTGCATGATTCCTCTCTCCTTTTGAGAAAATCCTCCATGCTCTCTTTATGGGAATAATAGTGAGATGTAAGAACTATATTTTTAATTCCCTGCACCCTCAGGGAATTAATTAGCTTTAAGGATTCCTCGGGAGTCTTTGCGCCGTCATCAATACCGGGGAGAATATGTGTATGGAAATCATAGGAAAGCATTTTAGTCATCCTCTTCCTCTATTTTTTCGGGTATCAGCTTAAAAACTTCGGCTACCCTATCTCTCTGCCAAAGCATAGGCGTAATCCTAAGGGAATAGCCGTAGCCATTGTCGCAAGCCCAATCAAAGGGCTTTGCCTGAGGAAGTCCGTAGACTGCCAGAAGGGTCATAATTACACCGCCGTGGGTAATTATTGCCGCGTCGGTGTTGCCCGTTTCGATAAGTCCGTCAACGATTTTTTGAAACATAAGGCAAATGCGTCGGGTAAAGTCATCGTTTGACTCTCCCTCGGGAGGTTTTACTCCCTTTTCTCCTGCAAGCCACCTTTCAAAAAGCTCGTTTTCCCTTAAATCCTCGGCGGTTTTCTTCTCCCATTTACCGAAGTTCATCTCGCGCAAGTCGTCAACGATAATAGGTTTCACATTGGGATATATGAGCTTACAGGTATCGGTACAACGCTTCAGGGGGCTTGTAAAGACTACGGGGGCATAGGGATATTTCATGGTAGCATCTAAGGTTTTAATCTCCTCGGCACCCTCCTTTGACATTCTAATGTCAGAAACACCTATATAAGCGCCCTTGTATGTCTCTTTTATTGCGCCGTGTCTTATGAAATGAACGTAATAGGATTTCAAAATTTACCTCCTAATTTTCACTTTACAAAGTGTAATTAATAATATATACTGTTTGTATATTACATAAAGGATGATGAGCTATGAACAAGGATTTCCCCAGAATTATTACAATGCTTAGAAAAGAGAAAAACTTAAGCCAAAAACAGGTTTCAACGGATTTGGGAATCTCTCAGGCTCTGCTCTCTCACTATGAAAAAGGAATCAGAGAATGCGGTCTTGATTTTCTCGTACGAGTTGCAGAATACTATAATGTCTCCTGTGACTTTCTCTTAGGCAGAACCCCTGAGAGGTCAGGCGCTACCCTTAGCTTTGAGGATATTCCCGATGCTGCGGATGATATAGATTCAGAGGTTAAGGGCAGCGGACTTGCTACTCAGCTTAACAAACGCGTCCTCTGTAACTCTATTGCCATTATCTACGATATGCTGCTGCGTGCTAAGAGTACACAGATAACCGCAGACGTCTCAAATTACATGATGCTTTCGGTTTACAAGATATTCAGAACTCTTTACAGCGCAAATCCCGACAACCACCAGAGTATGTTCTCGGTAAATCCCGGACTTTTCAGCGGCTACTGCGACTCCTACATGGGCTTTTACTCAACAAAGCTCAGCTTCGAAACCAGCATGGCAGATACTTCTCCCTCATCAAAAAAAATCAAGGAGATGAAGATCTCCTCCGATATGCTCTCTAAGGAGTACCCAAAGCAGTCAAGCTCACTGTTTAACCTTATTCAGCACGCGGAAAGTAAAATCAAAAAACGAAGCTGACATCTTATTATATCATCAATTTCAGATAAAATAAAGCACTTTTGATTAACTTATAACCAAAAGTGCTTTTTGTTTTAATCAGTTTTTCTTGCCGGCGCTGACAATAAGGTAAATCTCCTTATCAATATCAACCTTATCTCCGGGCTCATAACCGTCATAGCCGATTACGTAGCCTTCCTCGATTGTGTCGCTGTACTCAACCTTTTCGCTCTGATACACGGCAGTATAGCCCATATCTGCAAGCTGGATTGAAGCGCTCCTTAAAGATTTGCCCTTGATATCCGAGGGCAGAGATTTTGAGAATGAGCCCTTGCTTACCTTAAAGGAAACTGCAATTCCCTTTTCGGTGTCGATGGGTGTGCCTTTAGGAAAGCTCTGAGAGAGGATTGTGCCCTCAGGGTATCGGTCGCTGTAACCGTCCTTCTCACTTGTATACACAGCCTCAAAAACAGCAACTCCCTTAGCGGAAAGCTCAGCCCTAACGTCCTCAAAATCCTTGCCTACATAGTCACCTAAGGTCTCGCCCTTCCAGCCGGGCACAGTAACGGTGGGCGCAACGGTTTCAACGGGAGTTGTATGTGCGCCTGCCTGTCCCGAGTTAGGATCCTTGCTCGTTGAATTTATAATTATAATAGCTACTGACATAAAAACAAGACGAGCCGCAACGGTGACGATAATTCCCACGGATATAGGAGACATGCCGAAGTTCTTTTTAGCAGGCGGAGCGGTATTTGCCATACTTGCGGTACGGCTAATCTCCTCTTGAATAGCTTTAACCGTAGGAGCAACCGAAAGCTGAGAGCGAAGATCTCCGAAATCAATAATTCTGTCCTCACGCTTAACCTGCAAGCCGTTTGCGAGAGCAGATACAACATGAGGGGGAAGTTTCTTTACTGTGGTGGTGCTCATAAGAAGGGCGCCGTCGGTCAGTCTCTCGGTAGCAGTTGCAGGCAGGCTGCCTGTTAAAGCATAAAACAGCGTAGCGGTGAATCCGTAAATATCGGTAATATTATCAATAGGGAAATTCTGCTCGTACTGTTCGGGTGCAGCGCAGCCGCTGTAAAGCTGTGACTTAAGGGCTGTACCCCTTTTACGCTCATTTACTGTGGCAAAGCCTAAAAGCAGAGCTTTTCCGGAGCTTGTTATATAGAGATTAGCAGGAGAAACCGCATAATGTCCGTAGCCGTTCTTATGGAGAGCCTCCAAGAGAGATATAACAGGCATAAACAGAGGACGTGCAACCTCCCACTCAATCTGTCCGTTATTGCGGCTTACATACTCTTCAAAGGAGATAAGCTCCTCATGTTCCTCAACTACATAGCAGGTGTTGTTAGCTCTGAAAATGTCGGTGATGACGTTCATAGCCGACATATCCTTGAGGGTTGAAAGGAAGCTGAAAAACTGCTCAAAGTCGGAAAGAAGTCTGTCGAATATTTCTTTTTTTGCAGGATCAACCTCAATTTTGATGTTGCCATCTGTACGACTGTAATAACCTGCGGGAAGGAACTCTCTTACGAGAACGATTCTCGACTTAACGCGGTCAAAGCCGATATACTGTGTGCTCTCGCCGTTGGTATCTATATTGTTGCCTATAACATAGCGTTTATCTAAAACTACGCCGTAAGGAAGATAGGGTGCCGTCTGGCTCTTTGAATTATCAAAGCCACAATGTGGGCAAATGACGTTATCGTCAATCTCATGCATACAACCGATGCACAGTGACATAAAATCATCTCCTGTCCAAAATATTGGTTTACACAGCTATGCTAAGTATAACCTACTTTCGAATTATAACATGTTTCTGCTGTCAAAAGCAAGATTATTCCCTGTTACACAGTTTACAGTTTTGTTAATATAAAGCAGAAGATGACAAATTTATGTGCTGAAAGCTAAAGAAACAATTCCTTATCTTCCGCATTTCCCGTATGTTATGATACAATGATGGGTGACAAAAAAATAAGAAAATGAACTCCAAATATGATATAATGTTTATAACCACAAAAACAAAAGATCAAAAGGAGTCATTTTCTTATGAATATATTAACATCAAGTGCTCACTTTCGTCAACGGGTAGTAAAAATAAGTTACAAAGGAGGAGTAACAGAAGCGTCAAAATATTACAGGGTAAGTCGGCAAGCGATTTATGAGTGGCGACACAAGTTTGATGGGAAGAGTTGGAAGAGTCTGGTTGATAAGAGCCATCGCCCTCATCATCACCCAAATGAGCATACACCGGAAGAAAAAGAAATGATATTAAAGCGTTATCCGTACTACAAAGAT
>JAQXHW010000085.1 GCA_029007475.1 Oscillospiraceae bacterium
GGAATATAGGTAAGAAGGTCGGAGATTTGCTCCTTAAGCGCCTTGAAATAAGGCTCTGTATTCTCAACCTCCTGCTTTGCTTTACGCATTTTTACGGAGGAAATCATATACATGGCGTCGGTGACCTTTTTGGTCTCGGCAATAGACTCCATACGTGCCTTCAGTTCTCCTGTGCTTGCCATAATATGCCCTCCTTACCAAATTTATAAATACTTCTCGAAAAATCTGTTTGCCGCCCCGATTATTTGGGACTTGATTTCATCCGTAAAGTCTTCAGCGGTCTGAATATTCATAGCGAGTCGGCTGCGGCTGTGACCTATATACTCAAGGAGTTTTGTTTGAACGCTCTTGATATTCTTAGGATCAATACTTAGGAACATTCTCTCCTGAGCACAAACGAGAGTCACAACCTGCTCCCACATCATCATGGGAGATTGGTTAGGCTGACGCAGAAGCTGCATGAGTCCTGCGCCGTATTTTAAGTCCTTAACGGTCTGCTCGTCTAAATCTCCGCCGAACTGGGAGAAAACCTGCATTTCTCGGTACTGAGCCAAGTCAAGGCGAATACTTCCTACGGATTTTTTCATAATTTTGGTCTGCGCCGCACCGCCCACACGCGAAACGGAAATACCTACGTTAACCGCAGGACGCTGACCTGAGAAAAACAGGTCGCTTTCAAGGAAAATCTGACCGTCGGTAATAGAAATTACGTTGGTGGGAATATATGCGGAAACGTCGCCTGCCTGGGTTTCAACTATGGGCAGAGCAGTCATGCTGCCGCCGCCAAGCTCGTCGGAAAGCTGAGCAGAACGCTCTAAAAGTCTTGAATGGAGATAGAAAACATCTCCGGGATATGCCTCTCGGCCGGGAGCTCGCTCCAAGAGCAGGCTCAAAGTTCTGTAAGCAACCGCATGCTTTGATAGGTCGTCATATATGATTAGGGTATCTCTGCCCCTATCCATGAAATACTCCGCAACGGCGCAACCTGCATAGGGCGCAATATACTGCAAGGGCGCAGGGTCTGAGGCAGGTGACGATACAATAACCGTGTAGTCAAGAGCACCGTTTTTCTCCAAGGTATTTATCACCTTTGCAACGGAGCTTGCCTTCTGTCCTATTGCAACGTAGACACAGACTACGTTCTTCCCTTTTTGATTAAGAATAGTATCAATGGCGATGGATGTTTTTCCTGTCTGTCTGTCACCGATAATAAGCTCACGCTGACCGCGACCTATGGGGAACATTGAGTCAATAGCCAAAATTCCCGTTTCCATAGGTCGTGTAACAGGCTTTCTCTCCATAATTGAGGGAGCGTTCCGCTCAATCGGATAGTATTTTTTTGCGCCGGTTTCCCCTTTTCCGTCAATAGGTTTTCCCAAGGGGTCAATCATTCTGCCTAATATTCGGTTGCTGATAGGAATACCTGCCGTACGGCGTGTACGGACAACTCTTGAGCCCTGGTAAATATCACTGTCGTCGGCAAAGAGAACAATACCTGTTGTGCCGTCAGGGCGAATATCCTGAACCATTCCCTTAACACCGCAATCGAAAAGGACAATCTCGCCGAATTCAACGTCGCTGAGTCCCTCTATTACTGCGATTCCGTCGCCTACAGACACAACAAGTCCCACCTGCTGATGTCCGGGATCGAGATGAAAGTCCGCGATATCATCACGCAGGAGCGAAATAATATTGTCGGGGTTATACTCCTTCTTGAGCTTTTGAAATGACTTTCTAAGCTGACGGATACGTCCGAGGGTACTCCAGTCGTAGTTGTCGTCACCTACGAAAATATTAAAGCCGCCCACTACCGAGGGGTCAATAATAACCACACACTGAGCATCCTCAACCTGATATTCACGCATAATAAGCTCTCGGATCTTCTCAAGCTGCTCCTCTTTAGGAGGAGTTACACAGTGAATCTCAACTCTCAGGATATCCGGTTCTTTCTCGGCTTCTATTTCTATAATATCCACTGGCTTCATTTTGCTGCCCTCTTGTCTGCGATTGTCTTATCTGCAAGGCGTATAAACTCATCGTAAAGCTCGGTATTACGTTCGGGAGTTACGGTATCACTAAGGAGCTTCTGGGTTGCAGCAACAACAAGCTCACCGATTTCGGCCTGAGCGCTGTCAAGGATATGCTCCTTTCTGTCCTCAGCCTCCTGCTCTGCGGCAAGAATAATTGCCTGAGCCTTCTCGCGGGCTTCGGTAATGCTTGCCTTGGTGGTATCGGCAACCTCCTTTTCGGCATCAAGACGCATCTGTGCAATCTCTTCCTTTGCTTCAGCGAGCTTTGCCTCATACTCTGCTCTCATACGTTCATTTTCTTCTGTTTTCTCCTTGATTTCAGCCTCTTTGCTCTCGTAATAATCGTGTCTTTCATCAAGAAACTTTTTCACGGGCTTGTAGAGAATAAGCACAAGTCCTCCAGCTAAAATTAAAAAGTTGAATGCATGCAGTAAAATCTGCAGTATATCAATATTAAGTGGCATACTTACTACCTCTTTGCTTAGAGTTATTAAAGAACGAAGATGATAAGAATTGCTACGATTAGTGCGTAGATAATAAGGGTTTCAATAAACACAAGACCTAACATCATTGCAGAGTTAATCTTACCTGACGCCTCAGGCTGACGGGCCATGCTCTCGGCGGCCTTTGCGATTGCGATACCCATACCGATTGCACCCAGGGCGGAAGCAATACCTACAACAATAGCGGCGGCGATTGCCTTTTCGCCCTTTGCATCGTTTTCGGGTGCCTTTATCTCATCTGCCTCAGTCACAGCTGCGATATCGGCAGGATTGGTCTCGGCAAAAACGCTTACACTTGTAAGACAGAGAGCGGATACCATTAAAACTAAGGTGAGAATTACTGCAAATAATTTTGAATTTTTCATTATGATTTAACCTTCTTTTCTTTAATTTTCTTTTCTTTGATTTTCTTAGGCTCGACAGCCTCGCCATAGAATATTGAAACAAGGGTTGCCAAAACGTAGGCTTGGATTAGTGCGTGCAAAAGCGTAAAGAGTATACCGACAATTACGGGAAGCACAAAGCTCATGGTAGCGTAGTAGTACACAAGCTCAGTAACCAAAAGTCCGCTTAAGAGGGCGCCGAAAAGACGAAAGCTCATTGATATGGGCAAGGAGAAGTCTTTGAGCACTTTTAAGGCTCCCTTAAAACCATTAGCCACAATTCCTGCGCCCAAGATAATCAAAAACGAAGTTACACCCATGGCGATTGCCGCGTTGATATCCGAAAGCGGCGCAGGCAGGGTCATTGAATGGCCCTTGGTTGTTATCCACTGCACACCGAAAAGCTCAAATATTGTGCTGACAAAGATGTAAAGTCCCGCGCTGAAAATATATCCGCTGACAAAGCCTGTTTTATAAGGACTGTTGCCCTTTGCCATATCCGAAAAAAACTCAACGGCTTTTTCAATTATCGCTTGGAATTTTCCCGGCACATTCTTAAACCGAGGTATAACAAATATTCTTACAATCAAAGCGAAAAGCAGAAGGATTCCGGATATCAAAAAAGCCGAAATCAGACCGGGGTTTACCGGAAGTCCGAAAAGAGACATTTTATTTTCCTCATGAAGCACCGCATCACGCATAGCCTCGGTTATACTCTCCTCTTTTCCGCCCGACGGAAAACCAACTAATATTATTCCTGCGAGCACAGCCAGTATGGAAAGTCCCCATACCATGAGAAACAGCTTTTTTCGCTTAGACATTTTCGCTTTTTTCTCCATAGGCTTACCTCCTTTAGAAAGACAGTCAATTATTTACCAAATGAATTATAGGACTAAAATTACCATAAATCAAGTAAATTTGAGAAATAATAAAAATTTTCGGGTCACCCCTGAGAGCAACCCGAAAGCAACCGATTTATTATTCCGATATAGAATTTTCACCCGAGGGCTTCAGTCTTACCATCCACTTTTTGCTGTGGAAAACATAATAACTCATGGCAAGGCGCACACATTCCTCAAGAGTGAGGAAAAAGTAAACCTGAGTAATGGGCAAATGGAAAACAAAGGCTGTAAGGAGTCCCAGAGGCACGCCGAAAACCCATGTACCCACAAGGTCAATTATCAAGAGGTACTTTGTCTTTCCGCCGCTTCGGATTATTCCGCCGCCCACAATCATGTTTTGCACCTTGACGGGAGCTAAAATTGCAAAAACAATCAAAAGTCCGTATCCGGTATTCTTTACCTCTGCGCTTACGTTGAATATTTCCACATAGTATCTTCCGAATGCAATAACCAATACGGAAAGCACTATTGAGCCGATAAAGCCGTAGAGCATCATTCGTTTTGAGTCCTTATAGGCTCTGTCGAAATCACCTGCGCCTAAATGCTTGCCTGCGATAATTCCTGCAGCTTGGCTGATTCCGCTGAGCATACCTATAAACAGCACTATTACAGAGCTTATGAGAGTCATGGCTGCGCAATCATCCGTGCCGATTCTGCCGTAAATTGAAGCGTAAACATTTTCTCCTAAGCTCCAGGCAAATTCGCAGATGAATATGGGAGCAATTATACTTATGAACTGCTTTAAGCCCTCTTTGCTCATTTTAAGACCAAAGGGGAGCTTTTCGTGCTTTTTCCTCACAAACCGCAAAAGATACATAAGGGTTACCAAAAAGCTGACAAACTGTGAGGAAACCGTTGCTGTTGCCGCACCCACTACGCCAAGCCGAGGGAAGCCGAAATGTCCGAAAATAAGCACATAATTGAGCAAAGAGTTCATAACTGCGCCAAAGAAGGTTGCTACCAAGGGAACCGTTGCCTTTTCCTTACATCTCAGATAGGTAGATATAAGCAAATTACCCGCCATCGGAATGAAGCCTATGGCAACTATCATCAGATACTCTCCTGCAATAGCCGCAACCTCAGGACTTTCGGTATAAAGACTCATAATCGGTACGGGAATAATCTCACAAAGAGAAATAAATATTGCCGCTAAGCCTAAACCTAAGCTCAAACTCAGGTAAAAGCTCCTGCCCACTTCCCTGTCGTCCTTTTTTCCTAAATACTGCGCAATCAAAATACCTGCTACGGCTGCTATTGACGATAGCAGAACTCCGTAAATAGATGCGAATTTTCCGGCTAAGCCTACGCTTGCAATAGTTACCTCGCCCATTTGACCTACCATAATTTGGTCAACCACGCTGAAGGAGGATTGAAGCAGGCTTTGCAGAGCAACAGGAATAGCTATTTTCAGAAAGGTTTTGTAGAATTTTCTGTTGTCAGTCATTATATCTTCCCCTGACTTTGATACTGAAAAGCGAACCTTTTATTAATTAAAAGACACGCTCTCCGTCTACTAATATCATATCCCCAAAGGTGATAAAAAGCAAAGGTTAAACGCATAACCTATCACAAATTTTATATGCAAATTTTATAGAGTTTGCACAATTCGCTCAGCAGAGCTTTCTCGTTTTATCAGACTCACGGGGAGAAGATGATTGCATTCTGTCAG
>JAQXHW010000086.1 GCA_029007475.1 Oscillospiraceae bacterium
CCGAAGCAATCGGAATAGCTTTTTCCACAGGAGAGTGGTTCTCCGGTATCCACATGAAATTTTCCAATTCCGTGAAAGCTCTTTGGGTCATCCTCTGCGAACTGATACCCCTTGCCCTTAACGGTTACTGCGTGGATAAGCACAGGGCCCTCAACCTTTTTGGCGGCTGTGAGGGCATTTATTATATCCTCAAAATTATGACCGTCAACAGGGCCGTAATAGTGGAAACCGAAATCTTGGAACAGATTGTTTTTATAGTAGCTTTTACGAATTCTGTTCTTGACCTTTGTAAGAAACTTAACGAGGGCACGTCCTACAAGGGGGACTTTATTAAGAAATTTCTCAAGACGCGTCTTAGCGTTTGCGTACCAAGGGCTGATACGGATACCTGTCAAATATTTGGAGACTGCTCCTACGTTTTTTGAAATGGACATCTTATTGTCATTGAGCACAACAATGAAGTTTTTCTTAGAACGTCCCGCGTTATTCATGCCCTCAAAGGCAAGTCCTCCGGTAAGTGAACCGTCGCCTATTACGGCTATAGTGTGACTTTCATCGCCGGTAAGCTCTTTAGCCTTAGCTATGCCGTACGCGGCGGAAATAGAGGTACTGCTGTGGCCTGCGCCGAAAGCGTCACAGGGGCTTTCGTATCTTCTCGGAAAACCGGAAAGTCCTCCTGTTTTTCTTATTGTGTCAATTCTATCGTATCTGCCTGTGAGCATTTTATGGGTGTAGCATTGATGTCCCACGTCCCAGACAATAGAATCCTTTGGACAGTCAAAGACATAATGAAGTGCTACCGTAAGCTCAACAACGCCTAAATTGGAGGCGAGATGTCCCCCATTTTCGGAAACCGTAAGTACAAGTTTTCTGCGTATTTCCTCGCAAAGCTCGGGCAACTGCTCAGGAGCAAGTTTCTTTACGTCATCAGGAGAATTTATTTTTGAAAGTTTGGGAAAATCCATATTTTCCATGTTTTCCTCCAAGGGCATTAGTTTCTGCGATTTAGAAGTTTTACAGCGAAGTTTTCGAGGAATTCCGTGTCCCCGTCAAAAACAGAAAGTGCGCTTATGGCTTCCTTTGTATATTTCTCGGCAATTTCACGGCTTTTTTCAATACCTAAAAGTGAAACTAAGGTAGACTTGCTGTTTTCCGCGTCTGAGCCTGCGGGCTTTCCCAGCTCCTCAGAAGTTGCGGTAACATCTAAAATATCATCTATAATCTGGAAAGTAAGTCCGATACACTCAGCGTACTTAGCCGCTGCTTTTAGCTTTTCGTCATCGGCACCGCCGATTATACAACCGATTAAACATGCGGCTTTTATTAAGGCGGCGGTTTTAAGCAGGTGAATTTTGGTTATAACTTCCTCGGTAGAGGACTTGTCCTCATACATCAGGTCGATAACCTGGCCGCCTACCATTCCGTCAGCACCGCAAAAATGGGCAAGTGCGGCGGCGGCTTTGGCAGCGTTCTCAGCTCCTACCAATGAGATTGCTTCATCAGAAAGTATGATTTCAAAAGCAAGACTCTGTAAAGCGTCTCCTGCCAAGAGTGCTGTATCCTCGGAAAAGGCAATATGGTTAGAAGGCTTTCCTCTGCGCATATCGTCATTGTCCATGCATGGTAGGTCATCGTGAATAAGAGAGTAGGTGTGGATAAGCTCTACACCGCAGCCGAATATTGCGGCGGCGCTTCTGTCTGCCTTCAGGAGCTTTGCAAACTCCATGGTGAGCATGGGTCTGACACGTTTTCCTCCAGCTTTTACGGAATACTCCATGCTGTCCCAAAGTACATCGTAAAGGTCACTCTTATGGGCAAGCGCCTTATTAAGCGTATGTTCAATAAGCTCTTCATCAGTAAGCATTATTGAGCTTGAGCTGAAACCAAAGGTTTTATTATACATTTCAGTCCTCCAAGGGGTTTTGCAATGAAGCAATTTTTGAGTTTAATTCTCGCATTTTTTCTCCTGCTGAATTCAGATATTCCGAGCAGTATGTATAATATTCAAACGCCTCTTTATAGACCTCCATGAGTTCGTCGAAGCTGCCCTCTCCCTTTTCTAAAACAGAGATAAGCTCACTAAGTTTCGTCACGGCTTCTTCGTAGGTCATATCATTAAATTTACTTTCGTTGGTATTTTGAGTAGCCATACAAAAAACTCCTTATTCTTCTTCCTCTGCAAGCTCAATCAGCTTTGAGAGTCGGTGGTTTACTCCACTGCGGGATATAGGAGGGCTTAAAAGCTCGCCTAAATCCCTAAGGGACAGCTCGGGGTTATCCCGCCTTAGAACAGCTATCTCGTGGAGCGGCTCAGGCAAAGCCGAAAGTCCTATTGTATTATCGAGCTTCTCAATAGCAGAAAGCTGTCTCGCCGAAGCCGAAGCGGTTTTAGCGATATTTGCAAGCTCTGAATTAGTACGCAGGTTTGCGATATTGCGCATTTCCTTATATGCTTTGGCATTCATTATATCCATAGCACAGTTAGGCGCGCCCATGTAGGTAAGCAGGTCGGTGATTTGTTCGCTGTCCTTGAGATATACAACATAGGAGCCTGATCGCAGAACTACCTTGGGCGACAGATTACACTCCTCTATTTCACGAAGCAGGGTACAAAGGTCATTTGAGAGATTTTTATACTGAGCGCAAAACTCTAAATGATAATTTTTGTTTGGGTCATTCACAGAGCCGCAGGAGAGAAATGCTCCTCTGAGGAAAGCAACCCTGCACATATCGTCGTCGATATTGCTTCGGTTGAGTCTAAGACTGGGATTTTTGTCGGAATGACCGAATTCCTCGTATATTTTTTTACATTCCTCAGGGACTACCAAGGAAACGGTATGTAGATTAATAAAATTCTTTGAGGCTTTCAGGGTACTTTGCTTTTCAATTATGGGTGAAAAAAGCTTTGTTAGCAGATAGATATACCTCTCAGCCACGCAAATAGACTTAGTTTTAAGCCATATTTCGCTTGAGGAAAAATGTCTTGAAAACAGGAGCATTCCATAGGTTTCGGCATATTCCCGTGAGTAAGAGAGGTTTTCTGCCTTTGAAAGCTCTTTTTTTACGTCTAATGCAAAGGACATGGGTTACTCCTTTCCGGCTTTTTCCAAATAGAAAGTAAGGGTATCTATTTGTCGGTACTTCCTATACTTTCCAAATATCTCTATGGTGGAGGTTGGATTTTTGACCGATTTCGATGAAATGGTTATTGAGAAGTCGGGCAAGAGTTACGCTTCTGTGCTTGCCGCCTGTGCAGCCTACCGCAATTACAAGCTCGCTTTTACCCTCGTTCTTATATAGTGGCATCGAGAAGTCTAAAAGAGAAATCAGTTTTTCTACAAATTCCTGGGTTTCGGGGAACTTTAATACATACTCTCTTACAGCTTCGTCTAATCCTGTGAGCGGTTTAAGCTCCTTAATATAGTAAGGATTGGGCAGGCATCTTACATCAAAGATAAGGTCTGCTTCAAGAGGAATACCGTACTTAAAGCCAAAAGACAGGCAGGTTACCCGGAAGGATTGATTATCATCATCCGAAAAGAGAGTAGATACACGCTCTTTTAACTGCTTGGGTGCCATGTAGGTTGTGTCGATAATGTAGTCGGCTTTCGCCTTAAAGGGCTTCATTAGCTCTTTTTCAAGCTTTACTGCGTCCTCTGTTGATCCGGAACTGAAGGTTTCGGAAAGAGGATGCTTTCTTCGAGTTTCCTTGTACCTTATTAAAAGGGTATCCTCTTTTGCGTCAAGGAAAAGTATTTTATACTTCTTCCCCTCTGTGCTCAAGGAGTGCATCTGCTCAAACATAGTATCGAAAACCTCGCCGCCGCGGATATCAACAACTACCGCTACATGCTTCATTCGTGCGTCAGTTGATTTATCGCAGAGGTCCCAGAAGGTCTCCAACAGCATCGGAGGCAGGTTATCTACGCAGTAAAAGCCTATATCCTCCAAGGAATGGAGCGCGTGAGATTTGCCTGCACCCGAGAGTCCTGTAATAATAATAAAATCCATATTTTCACCCTTAAAGTAAGATAATTTCTCTTTCGAGGCTAAAGCCTGTTTCCGCCTTAACCTTATCCTGAATTACACTTACTAAGTTAAGCACATCCTCACAGGTTGCGTCCCCTTTATTGATAATAAAGCCTGAATGTTTTTCAGAAACTTGAGCACCGCCGACAGCAAACCCTTTTAAGCCGCAGTTTTCAATAAGCGCTCCTGCGAATGCGCCCTCGGGACGCTTGAATACGCTTCCTGCTGAGGGAAAATCCAAAGGCTGTTTGGTAACCCGTCTGTTCATAAAGTCATCCATTTTGGCTTTAATCTCAGTCTTATCCCCTGCCGTCAGCTTAAACTCAGAAAAAAGTATTATATTGCCGCTGTCTTTAT
>JAQXHW010000087.1 GCA_029007475.1 Oscillospiraceae bacterium
CTCCTTGTGGACGTAGTTAAGATTCCTGAAAAATCTCTTGAAGCTGCCTGTGGCAACGCGGCTAAAAAATATTTTAATCTTTCCCATAAGCACACCTTCTTTTATACTATGTGATAATTATAACTGATTTTAGGGAAATAACAAGTATAAAATGAAAGTAACCTGTTTTGTGTCCGAAAAAATTTGCATAAACATATTGACAAAACTCCTGCTATGAATATAATATACATATACCCCTATGGGTATATAAGAGAAGTAAACATCATTTACGGTGTGAGGTCAATACGCTACCGCAGGTTTTCTTTCGGCAGGAGGGTCGCTTGACCGCAGGGAGAACTCCGCCGTGAAACAGCTTTGCTTCGAAAAAACTTTCCGTCACGGCCTATCGTGACTTTTCAGGAGGTACTATGAGTAACGAACACAATCACAGCCATAACCACGCGGAGGATTTACACGGCCGAAACGTTCCCTGCGAGCATAAGCACGAGGATGAGCATAATCATAGCCACAGCCAGGAGGAAAAAGGAAATTCATGGAAAATACTCCTTGCTTTTATACTGAACCTGAGCTTTTCCGTATTTGAGCTGATAGGGGGTATTTTCTGCGGCTCGGTGGCTATCGCTTCTGACGCAGTACACGATTTCGGGGACGCAACCTCAATAGGCATATCTTACTTTCTTGAGCGCAAAAGCCGCAAAAAGCCAAACGATACCTATACCTACGGATATATGCGTTTTTCCGTTTTGGGTGCGTTTATCACCAATGCCGTATTGCTGATAGGCTCTGTTACGGTGATTTGGGCGTCCGTAGAGCGGCTTCTCAGTCCCTCGCCGATTAATTACAATGTAATGATAATATTTGCGGTTGTCGGTTTTTCGGTAAATCTTGCGGCAACTATAATCACCTCTAAGGGGGAAAGTCTTAATGAGCGCTCAATAAATCTTCACATGCTGGAGGATGTGCTGGGCTGGGCGGTAGTTTTGGCAGGCTCTGTTGTAATGCGCTTTACCGACTTTTACTTTATTGACGCTATTATGTCAATGGGCGTTTCGGTATATATGCTTTGGCACGTTTTCAAAAACATGAGGGAAATCGGCAGACTTTTCCTTGTGAAAATTCCCGAGAGTGTGAGCCTAAAGGAGATTAGGGAAAGCCTTTTGGAGATTGAGGGAATAGCCGACGTGCATCATATCCACGTTTGGAGTATGAGTGAGAGCGCAGTCTACTGTACCCTGCATATTGTGACAAACAGCGACAGCGAAGTAATCAAAGGAAAGGCGAGAGAAACACTCAAGAGCTTAGGAGTTGCTCATGCGACCTTGGAGCTTGAGTCCGTTGGGGAAAAGTGCGGCGAAGAAGTTTGCGAACCGGTTTTTTCAGAAACTCACGAACATCATCACCACCATCATTGATTTAAGAAAAATTATGTGATATATTAGGTTTTAGAGGCGATAGCGTGCACGGGATACTAAAATCCTTCAGCAAGAGGAAATCTCTGAAAGTTTCAAAAGGGGATGATACGGATGAAAGAAAAAGAATACATGAACGATGATAAGCAGATTCTGAAAAACCGTCCTATGATGGAAAAGCTAAACCGGGAAAATCAGGTTTTCGCAAAGTCCAATACGGTGGGAATAGGCACTATTTTAGGAATCCTCATGGTTGTTTTTTCGGTGATTTTCTTCGTAAATCAGAACCTCTTTTTCGGATTTTTCTTTGTGGGGTTGGGTATTATCCTGTTTTTGAGTTTTTTCCTTTGTAACTTTCTAAGTCAAAAGGATATGCCGTTAGAGGAGAAGAAAAAGGATAATCCAGACTCAATATTCAAGGAGCATGACCAATAAATTATAAGTAAAGACCGCCTTTATGGGAGACACTTCATAAAGAAGCGTTCTCCCTACCTTCTTTTTATATAAAAATTGACACTTTCGGTTTGAAAGTGTCATAGTGGGTTACGCACTTTCAAAAGGTGCGTAACGAAGTTACATATTTAAAAATTAACCTATCTCAAAGATAAGAATAATAAGTGATATTGTGAGACAGGTCTCACAGTGATATTCTTTAGAATACCTCGCCAAAGGCGAGATATTTCTAAAGAGTGATATGAAAACCTATCGGTTTTCGTGATATTATATTCACCATTAAAACTGTCCGAAGGACAATATCACGATGCGTAGCATCATATAACTGCGAAGCAATATCACACGCCTTTGGCGAATATAACTGAGGCACCTTCCTTACGGAGGGTGCCTCTATGGGCGGTTTTTCTATTGAATTTGAAACCTGTTTGTAGTAACATATCTATATATGAGTAATTATCTTTCGGGGTTGATTATATGGACAAAAACAAAACCGCGGCTCAAAAGAATATCGAAAGGGACCGAAAGCTTAAGAAAAATCTTGACCGCGCTAACGATGCTATCGGTATGCGTACCGACAAGGGTATGGATACCTACGCAATAGTTTTGGCGGCGATTTGCCTTATTTTTGCGGTGGTTTTCTTTATAAGCGGCTCTGTGGGAGTAGGCTTTATCTTTGTGGGTGTGGCTCTGATTTTAGCTGCTTTAGTAGCCGTGCCTAAGATAATCGCAGCCCTAAAAAACAGGAAATAATCGGGTGAGTATATGAAAGAGAAAAAGAAATCAAGGGCGTCGAATCTCAGGAGATTTTTGCCCTACTATAAGCGTTACGCAGGGGTTATGGCTAAGGATATGCTCTGCGCTTCTCTTACCACTATTTGCGAGCTTTTGCTGCCCCTTTTGGTGCGTGAGATTACCCTGCGCGCAGGGGAAAGTCCCTTAGAGCTAACGGTGAATTTTGTGCTCATTTTAGGCGGTGCGTATCTGCTGCTTAGAATTATTGATGCCCTTGCATATTACTACATGGCAAATATTGGTCACGTTATGGGCGCAAAAATCGAAACCGATATGCGGCGAGACCTTTTCTCCCATCTCCAGCTTTTGCCATTTAAGTTTTATGACAATACCAAGGTGGGCACTTTGATGTCGAGAATTACCTCCGACCTTTTCGATGTTACGGAATTTGCCCACCATTGTCCCGAGGAGTTTTTTATTGCAGGAGTTAAGATTATCGCCTCCTTTATTATACTCTGTACCATGAGCGTGCCCCTTACTCTCATAGTTTTTGCGGTTATTCCTCCCATGATTCTCATTCTTTTCTACTTTAACCGCAGAATGCAGGCAGGCTTCAGGGCACAGCGCAGAGAGATAGGAGAGCTTAACGCAACCGTTGAGGACAGCCTTTTAGGCGTTCGGGTAGTCCGTTCCTTTGCAAACGAAGCCCTCGAGGAGGAGAAGTTTGAAAGCGGCAACAGCCGTTTCCTAAAGATTAAAGCAAAGAACTATAAATATATGGGCGGCTTTCAGGCTTCAACCCGATTTTTCGAAGGCTTTATGTATATCGTTGTTGTGGTAGCAGGTGCGCTTTTCATGATAAACGGTATTATAACCTCTCCCGATTTCATCGCTTATCTGCTTTACGTTACGACTCTCTTTGCAACTATAAGAAAAATTGTTGAATTTGCAGAGCAGTTTCAGCGCGGTATGACGGGAATCGAGAGGTTTTTCGAGATTATGGATACCGAGCCCGAGATAACCGATAAAAGGGGCGCAGATATCCTTAAGGACGTTAAGGGCGAGATAAAATTTGAGAATGTTACCTTCCGTTATTCCGAGGAAAACGAGGAGGTTTTGGAGGATTTGAGCTTTACCGTGAAGGCAGGAGAAAATGTTGCCTTAGTAGGCCCCTCCGGCGGCGGAAAAACCACTATCTGCAACCTTATTCCGCGTTTTTACGAGGCGGACTCAGGCAGGATTTCTATTGATAATATTGATATTAAGGACGTTACCTTGAAATCCTTGAGGGAGAATATCGGAGTTGTTCAGCAGGAGGTCTATCTTTTCGCGGGAAGCGTCTACGACAATATCGAGTACGGTCTCCCCGGTGCTTCCAAAGAGGATATCGTGAGAGCCGCGAAGCTCGCTGGAGCCCATGAGTTTATAAAAGCTCTCCCCGAGGGTTACGAGACCAATGTGGGTGAGAGAGGCGTTAAGCTCTCAGGAGGCCAGAAGCAGAGAATTTCAATTGCAAGAGCATTCCTCAAAAATCCTCCCGTTTTGCTTTTAGACGAGGCAACCTCTGCTCTTGATAATGAGTCGGAGTTTTTGGTTCAAAAATCTCTATCTGAGCTTTCAAAGGGCAGGACAACAATTACGGTTGCCCACAGGCTCACAACCATTAAAAATGCCGACAGAATCTTTGTAATTACGAAGGACGGAATTGCCGAGGAAGGCTCTCACCGAGAGCTTCTGGAAAAAGGCGGAATTTACAGCGAGCTTTACGAAGCATATAACGTATAGACACAGCCGGAGACTTTACCGAAGAGAGGAAAAATATGAAGTTTATATCATGGAACGTAAACGGTCTCAGAGCCGTTATGAACAAGGATTTTAAGAATATTTTTGACGCTTTAGACGCGGATATTTTCTGCCTGCAGGAAACAAAGCTTCAGGAGGGTCAGATTGATTTTGCCCCCGAGGGCTATTACTGTTACTGGAACTATGCCGAGAAGAAAGGTTATTCCGGTACGGCAATTTTCAGCAAGATAAAACCGATTTCCGTCTTTTTAGGAATGGGTATTGAGGAGCACGACCGCGAGGGACGGGTAATAACCTTAGAGTTTGAGGATTTTTATTTCATTACTGTCTATGTGCCGAACTCTCAGGATGAATTAAAGCGGCTTTCCTACCGAATGAAGTGGGAGGAGGACTTCCTGAAATATATCAAGAGCTTAGAGGAGAAAAAGCCCGTTATCTTCTGCGGAGACTTAAATGTTGCCCACAAGGAGATTGACCTGAAGAACCCGAAAACCAACCGCAAAAATGCCGGCTTTACCGATGAGGAGCGAGCCTGCTTTACAAGACTTATGGATGAGGGCTTTATTGATACCTTCCGCTATTTTTACCCCGATTTAGAGTCTGCCTACTCTTGGTGGAGCTATCGCTTCAAG
The DNA here is from genome assembly GCA_029007475.1 of Oscillospiraceae bacterium. GTDB lineage: Bacteria > Bacillota > Clostridia > Oscillospirales > Acutalibacteraceae > Ruminococcoides. Next base: position 5,030 of record JAQXHW010000087.1, read on the forward strand.
GCAAGAGAAAAGAACGCAGGGTGGCGCATTGACTATTTCATTACCTCGGGAGCGCTTCGCGACAGGCTTCTTTCTGCTTCTATCCACAACGAAATTTTCGGTTCTGACCACTGTCCCGTTGAGCTTGAGTTGGGTGATTAAGCTATGTTTTTGACTACTGCCACAATGGTGGGAATGCTTCTGTTTTATGCCCTGATAGGCTTTCTCCTTGCAAAATCGAGACTCCTCGGCAGAGAGGCAATTCCCGCCTTTGCAAAGGTGCTTCTCTATGTCTGTCAGCCTGCCTTAACCCTCTACTCCTTCTCTAAGGTGGAGTATTCCTTAGGTCTTCTTGCCAATATGGGAATATTTTTCGGAATATCTCTGGCAGGACAGCTTGGACTTCTGATTCTGTTTTACTTTATACTTCGAAAAAAGAGCAGAGAGGACGTAAAGTACAGAATTCTCAATATATCCTTGGTGCTTTCAAACTGCGGCTTCTTCGGCGTTCCCGTAGCGGAGAGCCTCTTTCCCGAGATGCTTGAGGCCGCTATGTACAGCATGGTGTTTTCCTTAGGACTAAACCTTATCTGCTGGACTGCTGTAATGGCGATTGTTACAAGGGACAAGAAGTATATAAGCCCAAAGCAGATTTTTCTCAATCCGTCAACGGTATCCTTTGCCGCGGCGCTTTTGATGCTTGTCTTTGGCATAAGGCTTCCCGATATCTTAAGTGACGGCATAAATATAATCGGCAGATTTGCCACGCCCCTGTGTATGCTTATTCTGGGAATGAGATTGGGATTTACGAGGTGGAGGGTGGTTTTCTCAGGCTATATTCAGTATATAGCTGTTGCGATTAAGCAAATTTTAGTGCCTGCCTTTATGCTTCTCTGCGTAATGTTCCTGCCTATTGACGAGAACATGAAAAAGCTCAGCTTTGTTCTGTTTGCCTGCCCTGTGGCAAGTAATGTGCTGAACTTCGCGGAGGTCTGCGGTGAGGGACAGGAAAATGCCGCCGCTAACGTGCTTTTGGGTACCTTGAGTTCAATCGCTACAATGCCGCTTATGATGCTCTTAATAAGCTGAAGGCAAAGTAAAAAGCATATTGTAATAGTGCAAAAAGCTCCCCGACAAAATTATGTCGGGGAGCTTTTGTGTAAAGATTTATCCGAAGGTGTAGGTTGAGCAGGTCAGCGACTTGCCTGAGCCGCCGCTGATATAGTAGCCTGTGCCGCTGACACCTGTGAGTTTAATGTCAACGGTTTGGGCTGAGCCGCCGTTGTTGAAGATAACCATGTCATAGAGAGAGGAGTTGTATGTTATTGAGTAAACGGCCTGATTCTGGCTGTTTGTCTTTACATAGGTCATAGCGGTACCCGGCCATGCCTTTAAGGTACTGCCGCCGTCTTTCCAGATATATGCGTTGACGGTGGACCAGTTGTGGTTGTTTGTGAAGTAAACGGTTACGTCTCCGCCTGTGGGTGTTGAGGAGCCGCCGTTATTTTTTTTCATTGTGTTGTAGCCTGTGAGAGCACCGTTAATTGCGTTGTAGGCTGCGGTAATCTCAGCGGCACTCATAGAGGATATAGCCTTGTCCTTGTAGGCGTAGTACTGCTTCTTGAGAGCCATATATGCGTCGTAGGAAGCGTATTTGTACTCGCTTGATAAGGTGGATTTTACGGTGCTGATAAGGGTTGAAAGCTGGGATGAGGTAGCTCCCAGGGGAACAACCGCTGACTTTTCCTCAATGGGGAAGCTGTTAATCATATTTGCCGCCTTTTTCTGAATAGCCGTTGCGTCGCGGACGTTTACTGCGTTGTCGCCTGTGACGTTAGCCTGAATAAGAGCCTTTTCGCTGAGGTCGGCACTCTTTGCCACGTATTTCTGAATTAAGGTTGCGTCCTTTACGTTGACAATATTATCCAGATTTGCGTCGCCGTAGAGGTAGTTTACGGGCTCAGTTACAATAGGAGCGGTGGTTTCCTGAGTAGTGGGCTCGGTTTTCTCGGAAGTTGTAGGCCCGGTCTGAGTTTCGGTGACTATGGGAGCTGTTGTGGGAGTTGTATCAGGCGCGGAAATTATTGGGGATGTGGTAGGCTCTATGGGTAAGGTTGGCCTTACTATAGGCTCGGTTATGGTGTAGCTTCCGGCTTCACCCACGGTAACGTAGGGGGTGATATTAAGGTCATCGGTCTGAGCGGAGCCGGGCTTGTTGTTGAAGATAACCCAGGTGAAAGCGCCGCCGCCGGGTATTCTTACTGACCATTTTCCGTCTGAGCCTTTAGTCATCGCAAGTCCGGGCCAAGAGAAGGGAGTGTTGCTGTCGTCCCAAACGTAAGCATTAACCACGCTCCAGTTGTTTGGGTTAGAATAGGTAATAAGGTCGTAGCCAATGACGATTTTACAGTTATTGACAGGGTAGATATCTGAGCCGATTCTGCCTAAGGTGGGGTCTTGGAAGAAGAAGTACATCTCCTTATAATCTGCCGAAATCTCACAGGAGTAGGTGCCGTCAGACTGCTTCTCCATGAGTACGCCGGGATACTTTACAGCAGAGCCGTCGTCCTCGTTGAAAGCATAGCAGTAAACATATTCGGGATTTTCGGAAAGGTTGCTGACATCTACGTTTATATTAGCCATAGTACCGTCGGGTTCTTCCTCGCCGATATTGTTTTTGGAGAGGGCTTGACCGCTTTGGTCAATCATATAGCAGTAAAGGGGTAGATACTCGTTTGTGCAGAGGTCTGTACCGTTGTAGACAACTGCATCCTCGTAAACGTCAACAAAGTAGCCCTGAGATTTATCCTCGTACATGGTGTAATCCATAGATCCTCCGACAATCTGGGTGGGACAGGAGAGAGAGGGGATATGTACGGTGTAGCAGGTATCGCCGCCGCGGTTGTCAATATTGTAGCCGTATTCAAAGTCGAGGTGAGTATGACCTGAGAGGAAGTGAACATCGGGGTTTTCTTCAAGGAGCTTTACAAGTCTTTGAACTGTGGGGTAGGACTGCTGAAGTCCGCCGGCATAAAGGGGAAAAACCTTGTCGTCGCCTGCGCCGTAGCTTTCAATGAGGGCATGCTCGTAGATAAAGATATTGTGGCCGTCGTTTTTGTACATTTTAAGGAGCCCCTCAAGCCAAGTCATCTGAGCTTCGGGTAACTAGTTTGACTCGTTGGGGCTGGAGTCGAGCTCAAGAACCATGAAAATGAAGTGGTCGCCGTTGGGAGCGGTGATTTCATAGTAGCTCTCATTCTGCATTTTTTCGGTTGTTACGTTAAGACCTGTGGCAGTCTTGTAGGTGTTGATACCTGTTGTGTAGGGTACGTTGTCTGCCTTATTGCCGTCTGACTTAGTTTCGTGGTTGCCAATGGTTTCGTAAATGGGATTGCAGTAGCTTGAGTCGGCAATAATCTTCTGGTAGGCT
>JAQXHW010000088.1 GCA_029007475.1 Oscillospiraceae bacterium
AATAAGTTTAATTTTATGAACATGAATATCAAAAGCCTTAATTACCCCGATATTATTCATCATCATAGCCATTGAAAAGGCTTTTCCGCCGGGGGCACTGCAGATGTCGAAAACTGTGTCGCCTTCCTTTGCTCCCGTAAAATATGCGCAGAGGGCTGAGGACTCGTCCTGTACGAAAAACTCACCCTTTTTGAATGAGGTAAGGTTGTCTATTCCTCCTGTGTTCTGCACATTCAAAAGCTCGGGGAGTATTTTTGACTGCTGAGCCTCTACGCCCTCTGCTTTTAGATTACTTAAAAGCTCTCCGGGAGTAAGTTTCAGGGTGTTTGTGTGAATAGATAAGGGAGGTCTGCCGGAGAGGGAAGCTAACACCTCCGATGTTATCTCCTCACCGTAGGCTTTAAGCCAAAGGGAGACAAGATACTCGGGGCAGGAGAACTTTACGGACAGATAGCGGCTCTTATCCTTTTCGTTGGGGAGAGAATACTTCTTCTCGTTTCTCAAAAACGAACGAAGCAAACCGTTAATAAAGCCTGAGGACTTAAAAAGCTTTTTCTCCTTTGCGAGCTTCACGGACTCATTAACCGCGGCGGAATCGGGAACCTTATCCATGTAAAGAAGCTGGTAAATTCCCATTCTAAGTATTATGAGAGTAGCCGGCTCAATCTTTCGAAACGGCACAGAGGACAGGCTTCTTATTATGTAGTCGATAGTGACAAGTCTCTCAAGGGTGCCGTAAACCAGGGCTGTGAGAAAAGAAGCGTCTACCGACTTCAGATTATTCTCTTTTATGCACTGATTCAGCGCCAAATTAGAGTATGCGCCCTCGCTGAGCACTTTATCAAGCACCCCAAAAGCGGCTTCTCTTACGTTTATCATAAGTTATCTTCTTCTCTTTGCAATCGCAATAATTCTCAAAAGCTGCAAAAGTGCGGTAAATGCTGCGGCAACATATGTCATTGCTGCGGCTGAAAGCACACTTTTTGCACCCTTATATTCCTCACCCTCAAGCATGCGGGTTTCCTCAATAGTCTTGAGAGCCCTCTTTGATGCGTTAAACTCAACAGGGAGGGTAACCAAAGTAAAAATAAGAGAGGTGCTGTAAAGAAGAATGCCTAAGACGATTAAAACACCGCCGATTTTATAGGTAGTGGAGTTTGGGTCGGTTGTGGTGTAGTAATAATAACCCGAGAAAATAAAGCCCACTATGAGCAATATCCAGCCGAGTGTAGAGCCTATCCTGGTAATAGGCACTAACGCAGAACGGACTTTGTTGGGCATATAGCCTGTTGCATGCTGTACTGCGTGGCCTGCCTCGTGGGAAGCAATACCCACAGCTGCTATGGTGGTAGCGTTACATACGCCCTCGGAAAGATAGATTGTGTTATCTCTTGGGTCGAAGTGGTCGGTCATTTTGCCCGGTGTTGTGGCAATATTCACCCCTGTAACGCCGTTTGCGGCGAGAACCCTTCTTGCGGCTTCCGCGCCTGAAATTCCTCTTGAATTTTGAATTTTTGAGTTTTTATTATATGCGCCGCTCACCTTAGCCTGTGCAATTGCAGAGATGATAAGGGCAGGGAGCATCCAAAGTAAATATTCAAAATAACCGTATAAAAACATACATATACCTCTTATTTTTTAATCTGTATTATTCTTTAACCGAATTTATCTCCAATATTCAGCTTATGGCCTAAAAGGAAAGCCTTTGACTCCATGGCTTTTTTTCCCTCAAGCTGAAGAGTCAAAATTTCAACGCTTCCCTCTTTACAGGCAACGGTCAGAGGATTTACCGAAATGACTTCTCCGGGATTACCTTGGAGCTTTGAAACTCTTGAGGAAATCAGCTTAACCTTTTTACCCTCAAGGGTAGTTTGAGCCACCGGCCAGGGAGACAGACCTCTTATTAGGTTATGGACCTCGCTTGCGGTTTTCTCAAAATCAACCTGACAGCTTTCCCGGCTGAGCATTGGTGCGTGAGTAGCCTCTGACTCGTTTTGAGGTATGCGAGGAGCCTGACCCTTTTCAAGAAGCTCTAAGGTGTCAAGGAGAAGCTTTCCACCCTCAAAAGCTAAGCGGTCAAAAAGCTCACCTGAGGTTTCGTTTTCCCCTACCCTTGTTTTGTAGGTTAAAATCATGTCCCCTGTGTCAAGTCCCTCAGCCATATACATGGTGGTGACTCCGCCGTATTCATCGCCGTTTAATACAGTCCACTGAATGGGCGCGGCACCGCGGTATTTAGGAAGCAGGGAGCCGTGAACATTGATACAGCCGTATTTCGGAATATCAAGCACTTCAGGCGGGAGCAGTTTTCCGTAGGCTACAACCGCAATAACATCGGGATTTATCTCTTTAATCTGATTAATTACTTCCTCATCTTTCAGGGTTTTCGGCTGATATACAGGCAAATTGTGCTCTAAAGCCAACACCTTAACCTCGGGAGGAGTCATAATCATCTTTCTTCCCCT
>JAQXHW010000089.1 GCA_029007475.1 Oscillospiraceae bacterium
AATTGAGCGGCAAAGGCGGAAATTTCTTCTTTGTTGATTTCAGACATAGAGTTGTACCTCTTTTCTGATTATTTTTCGAGGAATTTAAGAATATCCCTGTAAATTCTCTCACAGTTGTTGTGGTCGTCAAAGGCAAAGAAATCGTCGGCACGTCTTTTGTATTCATCCTCTGCCATACACCGGTTTTCAATAAATTCACAGATTGTATCAACAAGGGTTTCATGATTGGTGCAGATAGGACCGAAGCCCTGAGAGGGATAGTCAATGCCGCCGGCTTCGTAGTGAGGGGGCAGGGTGTCGGGATGATAGTAGACAATTGGTTTTCTCATGTAGGCAAAGTCAAACTGAACTCCCGAGTAGTCCGTGACCATAAGGCTTGAGGTGGTAAGAATTTCCTCGTAGTTCATATCTCCCGAAGCTGCAATAACCTTAACATATCCCGACGAGTCAAAGTCTTCAAGCTGAGGACTCATGGCAGGATGAAGCAGGTAGGTGATATTGTAGCCATTTTTCTTTGCACATTCAATGAGTTTTTCGTCTCTTATAAGGTTGTTGTAAAGTCTAAAGTACTCGGTAGTTTTGAAAAGCTCGTTGTATGGTTTTTTCTTATATGCAATACCCTGAGATACAACGTTTCTTCTCCATGTCGGAGTAATAAGGATAAGCTTTTTATCATTGTTTTTAAGTCCGTCATATCGTGCAAGGCCGTTTATCTTAAGCATACTTTCCTCATAGCCGTAGATAGGGTGCATGAGGTTTTCTTTTTCGTACTTTGAAGCCAGGCAGTAGAGCGTGGTATTGTCGTAGTTTCTCCTCTGATATTGAGCAAGCTGCTGAACGGTTAAGCCGTGCTGAATACAGATTACCTTGTTGTTCCAGAGGTCAAGAACGTAGGGGTGCATATATTTTGGGAAGCCGCAGTACTGCATAACCATGGTGTGAGTTGCCACAATAGCCTCGGCGTAGAGTGCATAAAGTCGGCACTTAAAGGAGTTGTGAATAAGGATGTGCTTTTTGTCGTAGGCTTTAAGTCTTGGGCAGTCTAAGGAGTCCTTTGAGATTACATAGTAGGTTTCGATGCTTCCGTCAATTTTGTTTGCGTATCTCCAGAAGTATTCGCCGTTGTCGCCTGCTTTGTAGAGCTTATCGAAGGTGAAGAAAATTCTTTTGTTTTTGAAGAAGGGCTTTGAAAGGTAATAGATAGTTCTGAATACAATGTACTTGAGGGAGGAAATGGGATTTCTGCCGTGGAGAAGCATAGAAATATAGAGCCCGAGTTCTCTCAGGACGTGCCTGATTCCTGTGCATTTGAAGGTATAGAGAGCGTCGTTTTTAATAGCCAAGGCGTGAGTTTTGCTATACTTCCAATAAGCATTGGGAAAGCGCAGGCGAAGCCTTGAGAACTGCATGACAAAGTGAATGGGTAGGGGAACAAATTCTCCGCAGAGTTTGTAGGTAAAGCTAAGTGTGTCCAGCTCCTTTTCGGGTACGAAAAAGTGGACGTTATACTTTTTTGTGTAAGGGAGTCCAAAGCACTTCATAAGGGGATATATGGGGTCAGAGGTTATCCTGTGCTTTTCACCGCCGTATTCGGCATAAAGCTCAACGTCCTCAGCTTCCATAAAGTCCTTGCCGGTAAACTCTCCGTCAAATTCAAAGACGCCGTCAGAGTAATTAAGATTGTTGATTGTAAGGCTTACGCTCTGCAAGGTAGAAATTCTCGCAGGTTCGTTGCCCTCGGCTTCCAAGGTTATAAGCTCCTCCTCAAGAGAGAGCTTGTAGGGGATGCTTGCCTTTAGAAGCTTTCCTTTAAGAAGCTGCATCCAAAGAGAACGGAGAATGTACTTACATCTGATTGCCGCCTCGGTGAATATTGCGTTGTCAATGAATGTGAGGGCGTCAAGGGTGAGCTCGTAAAACTCAAGAGCCTCCTCCTTTGAAAGCACGCCCTTGTCGTTTTCGTAGTAGTTGTTTCCGTACTTTGCGCAGATTAGCTGAGAGAGCGCGTACTGCACAAATTTTGGAACCTCACCCAGTTCGCTTTTAAGCTGTTTCATAAAGGGAATGATAAAATTGTTTAAGGAGTCCGTGTAGTACCATTTGTGGTGCTGGTCACGGAAGAGGTTGTTGTCGTTTTCCAAAGCGTGGCTGTAGAAAACATATTGCTTTTCTATGACTATTATTTTTCCGGTTTTAAGCAGAGCCTCCAAAACAAATTTCTTTTTACATTCCTCGTGGATGTTCTCGTCAAAGGGAATATTTCTTATAAGCTCGGTTTTGAATATAAAGGTTGATATGGCTGTCTGTCCAAAATAGGGAAGCTCAAAGAGGTCGACAACACCATTTCTCTCAATGGGAAAACGTGCATACTTTTTGAGCTTTTCGTTCTTATCAATAGTTCCCGCCGCCATAACAGGGGTGGCTTCAGGGTGCTTTTTTGCGTATCTCAGCAGGGCGTCGAGGTTTTGCTTTTTATAGATTACCCCCTCCTCTGCAATGAACAGGTACTCTCCCTGTGCCTCCTTAATTGCAAGATTCAGAGCCCTTGCGGTAGAAAAGCCCTTGCAATCAACGGAAACTACCTTGTCGCCGCCTACGAAAACAGCCTTGTCCTTTGCAGATTTTGTCATTTCGGAGCAGACTGTATCAGCGATAATAAGCTGAGAATATCTCAGGTTGCCTGTTGCTTTCAAAATGCTCTCAATTGTTTTATCGAAGCCGTCGTCGCAATTTGCAAGTGCAACAAGGGTGAATTTATATTTACTCATATTTTACCTCCGAACTTCGGTGAAGTAATTTGTTTTTCGGTTGACAATGATATATAAATTTGATAAATTATGACTTAAAGTGAAAAAGAAAGGAAAGTTAGCGAAATGACAGTAGCCTCAAAAAAGCCCTCTCCCTTAGTGAAGGATATCAAGTATGCTGACGAAAAGGGCAGACTGTATTTCTATGATAATGCCAAGTTCATTTTAATCTTTTTGGTTGTTCTTGCCCATGCGATTTCACCTTTTAGGAGTGCAGGTCCGGGATATCAGTTTTTCCATTTTTTGTGGAGAGTTATAAACACCCTGCACATGCCCTGTCTTATATTTATCTCAGGCTTCTTTGCCAAGAGCTACATAGGCAAGGACGGTTCAATCAAGGTGCAAAGACTTTTTACATATGTTATGTATTATGTTGCTTCTCAGCTCGCGGTAGGTGCTTTCGAGATTTTTGTGCTTCACGACAGAATCTCCATGTCAATGCTCTATCCCCGTTCGTCCCTATGGTTTTTGGTCTGCCTTATCTGGTGGTATCTCCTGCTTCCGGTAATTGACAAGATTGACCCCAAATATATGCTGCCCATAGCTTTCGCAGTGGGAATACTTATCGGATACGATGAAAAAATAGGAAATTTCCTCTCCTTTTCAAGAATGATTGTGCATTTTCCCTTCTTCCTCAGCGGATACTATATTTCCTCCGGAAAAATGCAGCAGCTCGCGACTAAAAAAGCAAAGCTGTGGTCTGTTCCGGTGCTTTTGCTGAGTGTAGGCTCTGTGGTGGGAATAATGTTTTTATTTAGCGAAAACGGTCCCTGCCGGTTTAGCATTAACGAAATAATTACCTGTAATGTAAACTATTTCTCAATATTCGAAGATAAAGGAATAAATCCCGTTTTCTGGTTCTTACCGCGAGTTTGGTTTTACCTTTGTGCTTTCGGCTTAGGCTTTAGCTTCCTTGCTTGGGTTCCGAAGCGCAAAAACATTTTTACTAAATTCGGCGCCCGCACAATGGCTCCTTATATTATCCATCGTTTCCTGTATCTGGCATACCTCGATTTCGGTATTTACAGCTTTTTCTGGTTTAGTGAGGAATGGTTCGGCTGGAAAGACATTCTCGTTCTCAGAAGGGGTATGATGGTATTTGCATTCCTGCTCACAGTTTTGCTGTCGCTTTATCCTTTCTATTGGCCCTTTGAGATGTTAGGAAAAATCAAAATAGCAAAGCTCCTCAAAAAGTCTAAGAATCAAAGCTGACGCCACGCCAAACATTTTTATTAATATATCATATATTCATATATAAATCAAGATTGTTAAATGAGAGTCTCCATAACACGGAAGGCAACCATTTATTTTGAATAATCTAAGCACCTCTGACAATACTAAGGTCGGAGGTGCTTTTTTTATGAAAAAATATACTTATCAGCGAAACAAAAAAAGCCGTAAGGAGAAGATAGGCTTCTTCACAGCCTTTTCAATATGTATTGCCGCTATCGGTCTTGCTCTCTGGTCAACATTTCTGAGTATAGGAGGTGTGGGCGAGGGTACTGGTGAAACCTACGTTGCTACTCTGCCTGAGATTACCGAAGCTGTCGGGGCTGAGGTGACGGGGGTAACGGTAACCGAAGAGGTTACAGAGGCGCCTGCAAGCACAGCGGAGCCGACTGAGGAAACTACCGCCCCTTTCACAACGGCAGAACCCTACACGGGTGAAAGCCAAGGACTGCAAACTATTCTTCAGGTAACAAAGAGCCTTGATTATCCTCTGCACGCAGGAACTATAACAAAAACCTATTCCGAGGAAGCTGTCTACAACGAAACCATGAGTGACTACCGGCCTCATTTGGGAGTGGATTTCAGGGGAGATATGGGCGAGAATGTTATGTCTATGTCAGACGGTGTAGTTGAGAGTATCTACAAGGATGATATGCTCGGTAACGTAATTAAGGTGACCGACGGAAATTTCTCGGTATATTATTGCGGAGTTTCGGATATTATCTACTGTGCAGAGGGCACAAATGTCACCCGCGGCGAGGTTATTACCAAGGTGGGAGAAGTGCCCTTTGAAGCTAAAGACGAGATGCATCTTCATATTGAGGTGAAGGTAGGAGATAAGAATATCGACCCCTTAATGATTATAGCCAGCAACCAATAGTTGTCTCGCAGCTTGCCGGTGATAATTCATAATCCAACAGGGTTATTTCACATTATTTGCAGAATATTTCGCTTCGTCATGAGCGCTATATTGTTGACGCTTATGTAGAACTTGCCCTCGTTCCGTTTTAGGGGCAAAAAAGAGGACTGCCGAAAATCTTTAATTCGGCAGTCCTCTTGGTATGATTATTTGCTTTTGATGTCAATGTAGCTTTTGATAAGCTCCACAGCCTGCTCGGTTGAAAGGTCTGTGCTGTTAATGCAGAGGTCATAGTTTTGTGCATAGCCCCATTTCTGACCCGAGTAGAAGCTGTAATAGTTGGCTCTGACCTTGTCGGTTTTGTTTACAACCTGCTCGGCTCTTGCCTTTTCGACTCCGCGAACTTCGATAGCGCGCTTTTTTCTGTATTCAAGGTCGGCGTGGATAAAAATGCTGATGCAGTTTTCTTTTTCTCTTAGAACATAGTCGGCACATCTGCCAACTATTACGCAGGGACCTTCCTCAGCCAGCTTCTTAATGATTTTATGCTGAAGTATGTAGAGTCTGTCGTTTACGGGAAGGTCGCCCATGGCAGAAAAGCTGCTACCGAAGCTGTATAGCCCCATGGAGAGAGAATATAGTAAGCTGTTGGTTGCTCTTTCGTCAACATTTTCAAAAACCTCAGCATCCATACCGCTGTCCTTGGCAGCAAGCGAGATAAGCTCCTTGTCATAGAAGGGTATGCCGAGACTTTCGGCTAAGGCTTTACCGATTTCGTGGCCGCCGCTGCCGAACTGTCTTGCGATTGTGATGATGAATTTGTTGTTCATAGTGGGTACCTCCGTGGTAAGTATTGTCTTCTATTTATATGATAGCACATATTATAGAAAAAATCACTATTTAATTACGCATAATTCTAATTTTGTGTAAGGTATATAAATACAGGACTCAAAAATTATATATTTGGATTAAGAAACTGAACTCGTCCGTAAAAAAACGGAAAAAATCGGTAATATACAGCCCTGATAATAAAAATAAAATGTGTCAAAAACTTGATAAAACCGTGGTTTTTAGGAAAAAGAAAAAATTTTTGAAAAAAATTAAAAATAATGCTTGACATTTTAAGATTGATGATGTAGAATAACTCTTGCGCCGCAGGAAACGGGGTCACGAAAATGACAACGAAACGCGACGTAAGGACATTGAAAATTGAACAACGATATAAAGAGAACCCGTAATTCTAAAAGAGTAAAATACTCAAAGAAATTACAGTGAAGATGACACTAAAAACATCGAGTAAACACGCAAGTGTTCTTAATGAGCAGACACAAAG
>JAQXHW010000090.1 GCA_029007475.1 Oscillospiraceae bacterium
CATAAGGCCTTTTTCGCCTGTTGCGGGGTCACGGGTGAAAGCAACGCCTGTGCCGCAGTTGTCGCCCATGTTACCGAAAGCCATCATCTGAACGTTAACTGCTGTACCCCATGAATAAGGAATATCGTTATCACGGCGATAAACGTTAGCACGGGGGTTGTCCCATGAACGGAATACTGCCTCAACAGCACCCATGAGCTGCTCCTTGGGATCTGTGGGGAAGTCCTTGCCGATCTTGTTCTTATACTCAGCCTTGAACTGACCTGCGAGAGTCTTGAGGTCCTCGGCAGTAAGCTCGATATCCTGAGTTACGCCCTTTGCTTCTTTCATCTCGTCGATGAGCTGCTCGAAGTACTTCTTTCCGACCTCCATAACAACGTCGGAGTACATCTGGATAAATCTTCTGTAACAGTCCCAAGCCCAACGTGCATTGCCGGACTTTTCTGCCATAACATTAACAACATCCTCGTTAAGACCAAGGTTGAGGATGGTGTCCATCATACCGGGCATGGATGCTCTTGCACCTGAACGAACGGAAACGAGGAGAGGATTCTCGAGGTCGCCGAACTTCTTGCCGGTGATACCCTCCATCTTCTCAATATATTCCATGATTTCTGCCTGGATTTCGGCGTTGATTTTACGACCGTCCTCGTAATACTGTGTGCAAGCCTCTGTGGAAACAGTGAAACCCTGGGGAACAGGAAGACCTAAGCTGGTCATTTCTGCAAGGTTTGCGCCCTTACCGCCGAGAAGCTCACGCATGGTTGCGTTACCCTCTGAGAAGAGGTAAACATACTTGTGGCCCATTGGAAAAACCTCCTAAAAAATGTGTATTTCGCAGACGGTTTTCCTTACCGTCCTGCTTTTTGTGCCAACCGGGCATAAATTTGCCCAGTCCTGAGAAGTATTATACCAAATTCAAAAGAAAAATGCCATAATTTTTCAAATTTATTTTGTCATAAAATGTTACCAATATTCAGAAAATCAAAAGAACAATTTGTTAAGTAGTTACAAAGATGATATATTTTGACGCAATAAACCGAAAAATATCTTGAAAATAACTTAATTTGTGAGATAATATCTATAACTATTAGTCTGCGACATTCGAAAGGAACTGACGATATGAAGATAAGCGCGATTATTCTCGCCGGCGGCGAAGGTAAAAGAATGGGAAGCGACAAGCCTAAGACTCTTTGCGAGGTGCTTTCGAAGCCCATGCTTTTCTGGGTTATTTCTGCTCTTAGAAATGCGGGAATTGACGATATCTGCGTCGTTAAAGGCTATAAGAGCGAGTACATCGACGAGTATGTGACCACGCTGCCTTTTGAAGTTACCACGGTTTTGCAGGCTGAACGTTTAGGTACCGGCCACGCAGTTATGATGGCGCGTGAATTTTTAGAGGAGAGAGGCGGCTCTGTGGTGATTTTAGGCGGAGACGCACCCTTTATTGACGCAGATACTATCAAAAAGTCGCTGGAGCAGCATATAAACACCCATAGCTCAGCCACAGTTATCAGCGCATCTGTTGACGACGCCGCCGGCTACGGAAGAGTTGTGAGAAATCCCGACGGCTCCTTAATGGCTATTATTGAGCACAAGGACGCTTCCGAGGATATTCGAAAAATCAATGAAATCAATTCCGGTGCCTACTGGTTTGAGGTGGAGGATTTGCTTGCAGTTTTAGACAGAATTACCTCAAACAACAAGGCAAGGGAATACTATCTGCCCGATGCGTTAAAGCTCATTATCGGCGACGGCAAGAAGGCCGGTGCATTTACTGCGAAAACCGCCGACGTTGCCTTGGGTGCCAACGACCCGGCACAGCTTGAGGAGCTTAACAAAATTGCAAGGGCAAAGGGGTACAGCTGTTAATTCAGCTTATGTTCAGGATTATCTCGGAAAAGAAGTTTCCGATTTAGTTATTTTATAAATCAGGTCAATTTGCTTTCAGTTGTTCAGAGTTAAATTGACTAATTTCTAAAAAAAGGGGAAAAAAGTATGATTTTTCACGGCAAGGACATTAAAATTTTTGCGGGAAATTCAAATCCTACCGTAGCACAGGGTATCGCAGGCTGTCTCGGTTTACCTTTAGGTAAGAGCAGCTGCACCACCTTCAGCGACGGCGAGATTTCCGTTTCCTTACAGGAGTCCGTAAGAGGCAGCGAGTGCTTTATTGTTCAGTCAACCTCTACTCCCGTAAACGACAACCTTATGGAGCTTCTCATTATGATTGATGCTATGAAGCGCGCTTCCGCCGCATCCATCACGGCAGTTATGCCCTACTTCGGCTATGCCCGTCAGGACCGTAAGGCAAAGGCAAGAGATCCGATTTCAGCAAAGCTCTGCGCTGACCTTATCACAGCAGCAGGCGCTGACAGAGTCCTCACTATGGATCTTCACGCAAATCAGATTCAGGGCTTCTTTAATATCCCTGTTGACCACCTTGTAGGTGCTCCTATGCTTGCTAACCACATGAAGAAGAAAATCGGCAAGAATTTTGATGACTATGTAGTAGTTTCTCCCGACCTTGGCTCAGTTACAAGAGCAAGAAATTTCGCCGCAAAAATCGGCTGCCCCATTGCAATTATTGACAAGCGCCGCCAGAAAGCTAATGTCTCCGAGGTTATGAACATCATCGGTGACGTTGAGGGTAAGAAGGCTATCCTTGTTGACGATATGATTGATACCGCAGGTACTCTCTGCAACGCTGCAAAGGCTATTATGGATAAGGGCTGTCAGGAGGTTTACGCCTGCGCTACTCACGCAGTTCTCTCCGGTCCTGCTATTGAGAGAATCAAGAACAGCGTTATCAAAGAGCTAATTCTTCTTGATACCGTTCCGATTCCTGAGGAAAATATGCTTGATAAGTTCACAATTCTTCCTGTTGCCAACGTATTTGCCGAGGCTATCGAGAGAATTTACGCTGACAAGCCTGTTTCCACAATGTCTCTCTAATCTCAATAATTTTTGCAGGGAACGGTTTTCTTTCCGTTCCCTGTGTTTTGTTTTACGAAAGGAGGAGTTCCTTTGTTTTTTGGCAAAAAATCCTCGCAAGGAGCAATAGATTTCATAGTTGTCGGTCTTGGCAATCCCGGCAGGCAGTATGAAAATACACGCCACAACGCGGGCTTTAATGCACTTGATTTATTAGCCGAGAAAAACTCCTGTCAGATGAAGAAGATTCGCTTCAAAAGTACCACGGGCGAGTGTAGAATAGAGGGTAAAAGGTGTCTTCTTATGAAGCCCTCTACCTTTATGAATAATTCGGGGCAGGCCGTGGTTGAGGCTATGAATTTCTACAAAATTTCACCCGAAAACGTGATTATAATATTTGATGATATTTCCCTTGACGTAGGTAAAATGCGTATTCGTCAAAAAGGCTCCGACGGCGGCCACAACGGTATGAAGAATATTATCTATCTGAGCGGCTCCGATATGTTTCCGAGAGTAAAGATCGGAGTCGGCAAAAAGCCTCATCCCGACTACGACCTAAAGGATTGGGTGCTCTCAAGGTTCTCAGCACAGGATAATAAGCTCCTTGCCGACATCTATAAGAATACCGCTGAGGCTGTGGAGTATATTATCGCCGGAGATATTCAGAAAGCTATGGCAAATTTTAATTAATCGAATTTGCGGTTTATGAACGCAGAAATCAATTAATTTTTTAATCTTTGTCGGTTATAAATTATTCTTTGGAGGAATTATGAAATTTCTCTGTGATTTGAGTCTTAAGTCTAAGGATTTCAAAAGACTTGATAAAGCTCTTGCAAAGAACCGTGCGGTTGCGGTGTCGGGACTGACACCCGTCCACAAGGCACATACCGTTTATTCACTCTGTATTTCAAGAAAATGCAGAGCTTTTTGCGTTGCCGCAGACGAGAGAGAGGCAGCTCTTTTGCAAGAGGACCTGACCTCTATGGGTCTCTCGGCGGCAATCTATCCTTATAGAGATTTTAATTTCAGAAGTCTTGAGGGGTACTCCAGGGAGTATGAGCACCAAAGACTTTCTGTTCTGAATAGAATATTAAGCGGTGAGCTGGATGCGGTTATTGCCTGTGCCGACGGCGCGTTGCAGTACACAGTTCCCGAAAGCACGCTAAGAGCCGCTACATTAAAGCTCAGAATAGGGGAGAGCGTCTCTCTTGAGAAAGCCGTGGAGGCACTCGCCCTATTAGGCTACGAAAGATGCGACCAGATTGAGGGTGTTGGACAGTTTTCCGTACGGGGAGGAATTCTTGACTTTTTCTCTCCCGACGCGGAATATCCTGTAAGAGTAGAGTTTTGGGGCGACGAAGTTGATTCTATGAGTTATTTCGATTTATCAACCCAAAGACGTACCGAAAATGCAGAGGAGATTATTCTCTCTCCCTCTGCGGAGGTTTTCGTTAAGGACAGGGAAGAGCTTGCCCTCAAAATCGAAAAAAAAGCAAAGCTCCTCAGAAGTGAAAATAGTCAAAAGGCTAAGGAAATCCTGCTTAATGAGGCAGAGGAGATAAGGCAGGGCATTAGTCTTTCCAATATTGATAAGTACATAGGGCTTGTCTACGGTGAAACGGCAACCCTGCTTGACTATATAGACGATTCCTTTATCTGTTTTATTTCTGAGGAAAGCGAAGTAAAGGAAAAACTTAAGGCCGCAGAATTTCGATATAAAGAGGATATTGTAGATTACTTCGCCGAGGGTATCCTTTGCCGCGGCTTTGATACCTACTGTGAAAACTACGGTACTCTGCTTGAGAAAGCTCTTATAAACGGAGTGGTTTACCTTGATAATTTCACTCACGGAAGTCACGAGCTGCCCCTTTCCGATTTTCTCAGCTTTTCAGCGAAGCAGCTTCCGGCTCTTTCCGGAACTATTGCCGATTTCTGCGAGGAGCTTAAAGCTATTGAGCTTAGCAGGAGCATAGTTGTGGTTCTTTGCTTTACCGAAAAGGGAGCAGAGAACATCGCAAAGGCTCTCTGTGAAAAAGGTTTTCCCGCAAGGGTTTCAAAAGAGGATGAGCTTCTCACCTTTGGAAAGATTCATGTAATGAGGGGTACTCTCTCCTTCGGAATGGAGTACAGCCGCGACAATTTCTATATCTATACTCAGGGTAAGCACGACTTGCCCAAGAAGCAAAAACGAAAGCTTTCAAAAAATGCCCAGGAGATATATAGCTTGTCCGATTTGAACGTGGGGGATTACGTTGTTCATACAACCCACGGAATCGGTATTTTTGAGGGTATAAAGAAGATTGACTCCCACGGAATCGTCAAGGACTATATTAAGATTAGCTACGCAAAGGGCGACGCTCTCTATGTGCCTGTAACTCAGCTTGATTTGGTGGCGAAATATATAGGACCCAGAGAAAACTCCTCCGTTAAAATCAGCCGTTTAGGCGGTGGAGAGTGGCAAAAAGCCAAGAGCCGGGTAAAATCTGCCGTAAAGGATATGGCGAAGGAGCTTATTGCTCTTTACAGCGCCCGAATGAACGCTCCCGGTTTCGCATTTTCCGCAGACGGAGAGTGGCAGAGAGATTTTGAACTCGGCTTTGAGTACGAGGAAACTCCCGATCAGCTCCGCTGTGCAAGTGAGATAAAAGCGGATATGGAGCGTACCGCTCCTATGGACAGACTTCTCTGCGGAGACGTAGGCTTCGGCAAAACCGAGGTAGCCTTGAGGGCGGCTTTCAAGTGTATCTGCGATTCAAAGCAGTGCGCTTTGCTCTGTCCCACAACTATTCTTGCCTGGCAGCACTATCAGACTATTATTAAAAGGTTTGAAGGCTACCCCGTTAGGGTCGAGCTTCTCTCACGCTTTCGAAAGCCCTCAGAGCGAAAAGAGATTGTTGAAAAACTAAAACGCGGCGAAATTGATATGGTGGTGGGTACTCATCGCCTTGTTCAAAAGGACGTTGAATTCCGTGATTTGGGGCTTCTCATTATCGACGAGGAACAGCGCTTCGGTGTTGCTCACAAGGAGAGATTTAAGGAGCTTTACAAGAACGTAGATGTTCTTACTCTTTCCGCAACTCCCATTCCCAGAACACTTAATATGGCGCTTTCGGGAATTCGCGATTTGTCTGTTTTGGAGGAAGCTCCACAGAACAGATTCCCTGTGCAGACCTATGTTTTAGAGCATGACTCGGCAATTATCAATGACGCTATAAGGAAAGAACTCCGCCGTGGAGGTCAGGTTTTCTATCTTCACAATAACGTGGAAACCATAACTTCGAAAGCGGCAAGGATAGCAGAGGAAATTCCCGAGGCTTCTGTCGGTATCGGACACGGAAAAATGTCCGAGAGCGAGCTTTCTAAGGTTTGGCGGGACATGATTGAGCAGAAAATCAATGTTCTCGTATGCACAACCATTATCGAAACCGGTGTTGACGTGCCAAATGCAAACACCTTGATTATTGAAAATGCCGACCGTTTCGGACTCTCTCAGCTTCATCAGCTCAGAGGCCGGGTGGGTCGCTCTAACCGCCGCGCTTGGGCATATCTTACCTTTACAAGAGGAAAGACCCTAAGCGAGATTTCTCAGAAAAGGCTTACCGCTATAAGAGAATTTACCGAATTCGGCTCAGGTATGAAGATTGCAATGCGAGACTTAGAGCTTCGCGGAGCAGGCTCGGTTTTGGGCGGCAGTCAGCACGGACACATGGAGGACGTAGGCTACGATATGTATCTTAAGCTCCTTGATATGGCTGTCCGTGAGGAAAAGGGAGAAATTACCCCCGAGCTTGAGGAAAAGGACTGCCTTATTGATATTGCCGTAGTTTCCCATATTCCCGAAAGCTATATCGAGAGTCTTTCTCTCAGGCTTGACGTCTACAAGCTGATTGCGGATATTAAAACCGCCGAGGACGCTTCCGATGTAGTTGATGAGCTTCTTGACCGCTTTGGTGAGCCGCCTCGGGCTGTTATGGGGCTTATTGATGTTGCACTTATTAGAAACCGTGCCGCCTCAATGGGTATTTACGAGATTAAGCAGAATGACGCAAACTTGTTGCTCTATGTTAAGGATATCAAAAATCCCGATATTATAGGACTTGTGAGCAGAAATTTGGGTGACGCCTTACTCTCGGCAGGCACAAAACCCTATATCTCCTACCGAATGAAGCAGAAAAATGACCCGCTTTCGGCCCTGAAAATTCTCTTATCTGACAATTAGGTGAAGTTTTCGTTAATTTTAAGATATCTGTTGAAATTTAATCCGTATTTGTGTATAATGTCTTAATGTGTAATACTATTGATTACAAAGGTGGTTTTCCTATGAGTAGCCTTAAAAAAATATTGGCATTGTTCTTAGCAGCTATTATGGTGATTTCACTTGCGGCTTGCTCCTCTGTTCCTACTTCTCTTAATAAGGAATGGAGCTACAAGAGCGATTCTCAGGAGTATCCCGTGGGTATGTATATTTTCTGTCTTTACTCCGCATACCGTCAGGCGTACAGCGCGCTTTCGGAAAATTTGGGAGATAAATTTGATTCAACCGCTTCAATCCTTGATCTGAGCAGTACCTTTGACGAGACGGATACGGTTTACCTCTGCAAGGATTGGATAAAGTCAGAGGCGGATAAAATCTGCCGCAACTTAGTAGCTCTGGATATGGAAATTGAAAAATATGGAATTACACTTGACCCCGAGATTGTTGAATCTGCCCGCAACCAGGCTAAGGACGATTGGTACTTGGGACCCTACTATGAGTACAGTTCGGATTATTCCACCGCTTACAAGGACCTTATGGAGCCCTACGGCATTTCCTTTGAAAGCTACTTCTTAGGTTCTGTGAATCTTGCAAAGGTTAAGCAAAGCGCCCTCTTTAACTATTTCTACAACAAGGGCGGCGTAAAGGAAGTTCCCGAGTCTGAGATTAAGGCTTACTTCGAGAAGGAATACACAAGCTACTCCTATTTCACAGTCAACTTCTTTACCTCAACTCGCGACGAAAGCGGTACAACTACCACAATACCCTTTTCCGAAGATAAAGAGGAAGATATGAAGAAAACTCTCGCAAACTATTGCGTTATGCTTGAGGAGGGTGAGAGCTTCGAAAATGTGGCTAAGGAATATATGAGTTATGCAGGTCTTGAGGAAGACCCAACCATTAGCAACACCGAGGTTCTTTCCTTAACAGCGCTCCCTGATGAGGTTGCAAAAGTCCTCAAGGATTTACCCGAGGGAAAATCAAAGGTTGTGCTTACAGGCACCGAAAAATCTCAGCTTGCATACTTACTCTATAAAGCTCCCATTAAGGACGCCACCGAGGAATATCTGAAGGTTGATACGAATTATACTCAGATTCTCACCAAGCTAAAGGGAGATGAATTTATTGACTATATGCTCAAAATTACCGACGATGTTAAGTGTGAGGTAAATCAGAGCTATATTGATAAATGCGACCCAAAAATGTTTGAGTCTAACCTCTGATATCAGATACAGATTGGAGATGGATTTTTATGAAGAAAAGCTTAATTTCAATTGCGGCTTTGCTTATGGCTGCACTCATGCTTTGTGCGGTTAATGTATTCGCTGAACCCGATACCGACGTTGTTCCCCCATATACCGAAGTGCCCGATGTTAGCGATGTCCCCACAGAGCCTGTATATACTACTGCTCCCCCTATTGCGACAACCGGACCTTCCTATACCGACCCCTATTATACCGACGCTCCCACAGAATCATACGTGGAGGAGACAACTGCGTATATCCGTCCTACCGAGAATTACGAGGACTACCCCCCTGCAACGAACTCTCAGTACTCAGCAACCAATTCTCTTATTGAGACCGACGAGTACAAAGGTAAGGCAGAGAAGTGGAATAATATTGACGAGAAGGATATTATCGCTCTCAAGGGTGATGTTTCCGAGGGTGCAATCAGCTTTAAGGACCTGAAAAACAATAACGGCGGCGATGAGAATGAGTTATTATTCCTTATTCTCGGTATCGTTTGTGTTGTTATCGGTACCGTAGGCGCGGGTGTATTTATCTATACCTTTGTAAAGCCGAAGCCTAAAACTGCAAAAGCAGCCGCCTCCGCTGAAGGCAGACGTTCAAGCCAAAAGAAGAGAAATACAACCACCGTCAGAAGCACAGGCGAACGCACAAGACGTCGCCATGATGACTACAACGACGGCTATTGATAATAAAAATTAACAGCGTATTATTTAAGGCTTCCGTTTTCGGAAGCCTTTTTTACTAATGCTGAATATAAGATTGAACCAATTTTTGTGAAAACCGATTAACCGTAAATGAAAATATTGTGAATAATACGGGAAAACCTTGTCAAATATCGGATAGTTGTGGTATAATACATTCATATTTGCATATTTTTGTTTAGAGGTGATTCTTTGAAAAACAATAAATTGATTTCAGTTTTACTTGTTTTGATACTCCTGCTTACTCCCACAGCGGCTGTTTACGCAAATAGTACGGAGGTAGCGCCTGTCAGCGCTGCTGCGACCTTTACTCCGAGACTTACAGCACCCTCAGCGAGTAACAGCTACTATTACAGCAATAAAAACATTTTCTATTCTATCGGCTACGGAATGCCCAACTGCACCGCTTACGCCTGGGGCAGAGCTTATGAGATTCTAAAGACAAGACCTAATCTTTCCCTTGACAGCGCACACTATTGGTATAACTACAACAAAACCAATAAATACTATCCTTACGGACAGACTCCCAAGCTCGGTGCTATTGCTTGTTGGAATAATCCTTACGGCGGTCATGTTGCCGTTGTTGAGAAAATCGAAAACGGTATGGTTACCCTTTCTCATTCCGCTTGGGGTGGCCCTAATTTCTATACCACTACCTATCCCGTAGGGGATAAGAGTGCAGGTATTTACAGCAGCGGCTGGAGCTTCTACGGCTATATTTACATATTAGACGCTGCTTCCGCCACGCCTGATGTGGGCGATATTTATCGCATAACCTCCGGCGACGGAGTTAATCTCAGAAAGGGTGCAGGGACAAGCTACTCAGTAATTACCGCAATTCCCTATAATACAGATATTTCCGTAACCGAATATAAGATTGCCGGCGGATATACATGGGGAAAAACTACCTACAACGGCGGCACCGGTTGGTGTGTGCTTGATTATGCAAAGCTCATAAAGGACAACCCCAAGCCCGCTTTGCCTTCCGAGAAACCTGCAACTACTCCCACAGAGGCGACAACAACCCCGGTTGTCACTACTGCTCCCTTAGAAACTACCACAGTTCCCATGGAGCCGTTAGAACCAACAACCGTTCCTGCTGAGACAAGCCTTCCAACAGTACCCAAGGAAACTCAGCCTTCAACCGGCGCTGAGGTAACGACCCCTGTAACAGAGCCGTCTCTTCCCCCGGAAATCACAAGCTTTCCCGATAATATAGATATTCCGGTGACTCCCGATAAACGCGGCGATGTTAACGGTGACGGTGTAATTAATATCAGGGATGCAAACTTAATCCAGAAGTATGTTGCTAAGACCGGCGGAGGACTTGTTGAGTTAGTTCTGGAACAGGCTGACGTGAATTTAGACGGCACGATTTCAATTTTGGACGCCACCTGCCTGCAAAAGCAAATAGCAAAGGTTGTATGACGTATACAGACAGTATATATATTTAGAAAGTTAATTCAAATTTCGGAGGTTGATTATGAAGCATATTGATATTAAAACCCTCTTTGAATCTCCTGAGTTTTTAGGAAAAGAGGTAACCGTCTGCGGTTGGGTTAGAACCTCACGGGAATCAAAAACCATGGCTTTTGCCGAGCTTAACGATGGTACGGCACTAAAGCATATTCAGGTTGTTATTGACCGCGAGAATACAGAGTACCCTGCTACTGCGCTGAGACTCGGTACAGCCCTCAAGGTAGTAGGCGAGGTTGTAGAGGCACGTCAGGGCGGAGTTGAAATCAACGTAAAGAGTATTGAGATTTTAGGCGAATGTCCTCTTGAGTATCCCTTACAGAAAAAGCGCCATACTCTTGAATTTCTCAGAACAATGCCCCATCTTCGTACCCGCACAAATACCTTTAACGCAGTATTTAGAGTTCGTTCAGTAATGGCAGGTGCCATTCATAATTACTTCCAGAGCAGGAACTATACCTATGTAAATACCCCGATTATCACAGGCTCAGACTGTGAGGGTGCGGGCGAGATGTTCAGAGTTACCACCAACGAGTATGCTCACGACTATAAGAACGAGGAGGAGTATTACGCAAACGACTTCTTCGGCAAGAAGGCAGGGCTCTCTGTTTCCGGTCAGCTTGAGGGTGAGGTTGCCGCTATGGCTTTCGGAAAGATTTACACCTTCGGCCCCTCATTCAGAGCCGAGAACAGTAATACCCCCCGTCACGTTGCCGAGTTTTGGCACGTTG
>JAQXHW010000091.1 GCA_029007475.1 Oscillospiraceae bacterium
CAAGTCCCGTTCCAAAGCGGCAACTACGGTATACATCCTCCTGTTTGTCATCATCATGGCAGGTATGCTGGGTGGTATGTTTACATACCTCTCCATGTCAATTTGCGGGGCGCTTAAAGCCGCAGGAATGGATTGGTTATACTTTGCGCTGATGGGATTGCTGGCTGTTCTGCTGGGCGTTTTCGGCAGTGTGTTTAACACCTATTCCTGTCTGTATCTATCGAAAGATAATGACCTTTTGTTGTCTTTACCAATCCCGGTGAGTGTAATTATGACATCCCGTCTGCTGAGCGTCTATCTCATAGGACTCATGTATTCACTGGTTGTTATTCTCCCGGCGGTTATCGTCTACTGGGCTACAGTATCGGTATCATTGGGGGCGATTTTAGGCTGTCTGATTTTGATACTGCTGATCTCCGTTTTTGTTCTTACCCTTTCCTGCGCTTTGGGTTGGGTTGTAGCCAAAATCAGCCTTAAGCTCAAAAACAAGAGCTTTATCACGGTTGTGGTTTCATTAGCATTTATCGGCGGATACTATTTTTTATATTTCAAAGCTCAAGAGCTGATTCAGGATTTGCTCGCCAACGCTGCTGTTTACGGCGAGAAAATTAAAGGAACAGCATATCCGCTCTACCTGTTTGGCAGGGTCGGCACCGGTGACGTGTTTGCAATGGCAGTTGTATCGGCGGCTATACTTGCTCTTTTTGCGCTTATGTGGCTGCTCATTTCCCGCAGCTTCCTTAAAATAGCGACGTCTTCGGGACATACCGCCAAGAAGGTATACAAAGAAAGCACAACGAAGCGGAAGAGCGTTGCCGTGGCTCTCTTATCAAAGGAATTCAAGCGCTTTACTTCCAGCCCCAACTATATGCTCAACTGCGGCCTCGGTATTCTGCTGCTGCCGATTTGCGGCATACTGTTTCTCTGGCAGGGCTCAGCCGTAATTTCGGTATTAAACGAGTTGTTCGGTGAATGGACAGGCTGTACGCCTGTACTGCTCTGCGCGGCGGTATGTATGCTTGCTTCCATGAACGATATGGCGGCACCCTCGGTTTCGCTGGAGGGCAAGAACCTATGGCTTATGCAGTCTTTGCCGTTAACACCGTGGCAGGTACTGCGCGCCAAGATTCTAATGCAGCTGCTCCTAACGGAGATTCCCGTGCTGTTCTGTGCGGTCTGCACAGCTTTTATCTATCCCTATACTCCCTTAGAGCTGATTTTGGCATTGCTTGTCCCAATGTCTTATGTGTTGCTTTCCGCGTTGTTCGGGCTGTTTTTAGGACTCAAAATGCCCAACCTTAACTGGACGAGTGAAATCACTCCCATAAAGCAGAGCGCCCCGGTGATGATTGCTCTGATAAGCGGTTTTGGGTATACCGCCTTACTGTACGCGGGTTTTATGCTGATGAATGGCTGGAGACTCGGCTTTGTAGGATATATGAGCGGCTTCGGGGCGGTAACATTGGCATTGTGTGCCGTACTTTACGTCTGGCTGAAAAAGAGGGGCTGTCCCCTGCTTGCTCAGCTGTGAAAGACAACGCAGGTGAGTGTAATAAAAAACGAAACAGTAAGTATGCCTACACATTTTGTATCAACAGCGGTTCGGAAAAGGGCGGTTTCCTGAAGCAATAACGAAGGAGAGCTTCTGCTTGGTTTACATTAAGATGGGAAATCCCCACTGTTGTGAACCGTACAAGTTTGTGCGGACAGTGCGGAAATTTTGAACGCAGTGGACTTGCAACTCCTACATCTCAGCCTGTGTATTGTGACTTTCTCTGCAAATTTGCAAGATCAATAAAAAAGACAGCATAGCTTTCGACCATACTGTCATTTTGTTCATCTTATTCGGTTCTCATATTTCTCCGTTAAGGACATTATAATTTATTCTTTTGCGTTTTTCTTTTCAAGGATACCGAAAACAAGCGATACTCCGACTCCCACAGCAGCGCAAGCTAAATTAATCCATGCGCTATTTACGCTTTCCGCAAAGCTCTCAAAAGGAATAATAAAAGCTGTTGCGGCAATTACAATACCTATTATTGCGTGGAATGTAACTGAATAGTGATTCTTCATAAGCCAGTTTGCAGGCTTTGCAAGAAGTACAATGGTAACAACGGCGCCTATACCGATAAATACGAGTATTGAAATGTCAAGTTCGCTGATTGCGCTGTTGAGAATCTGATAAAGATCTCCGCCGCTCTCCCCTGTCTTAAAGGGCATAAGCACAACAGAATAGCTCATACCGGGGATAATAATACTAAGAGCCATTGCAAAGCCAATGAACATATACCAGCCAAAATTGGGAGCAACCGTGAAATTTGCTACAAACTTCAAGAGAATAAGTATACCTAAAATAACCGCAAAGGCAACGCCCATGGAAACATAGGATTTTTTGCCTCTTCCCTCCTGCCCTGCTTCTCTGAAAAGTGAGGGGAGCATTCCGATAATAAGTCCGATAAACAGGCAGGTCCCCTGATTGGGGTAGGTTTCCAAAAGCCATACCAGAACCTTTGCGCTAAGGAACATTCCTATTGCAACACCTATAAAGGTAGGAATAACTATCAGCGCGTTTGTCTTGAAGGTCTTAATGGGATTCGAAATAAGGTCCATAATCGGGCGGTAAATTCCGAATATAACACAAAGAACACCACCGGATATTCCGGGTAACTCCGCGCCTACACCGATAAAAATACCGCAGATTATGTAGATAATCAGCATCCTTAGGCTGAAGGTATTTTTTGACTCGCCTGATACTTTATTACCCATTCAGTCAACTCCTTACATAGTATTAAATTTATATGTTTCACAGAGCTAAACTATATCATTTTCATAGGTAAATGTCAACCGACTATTGTACCTTTATTGTATAAGGAGAGTTTCGAAATAACGAATGTGGGATTTTATTTTTGAGCATAAAGAAAGACAGCGTAAAAGCATTTCTGCCTTCTACACTGTCTTTACGCCTTTATAGCGCCCATAAAGTTGTAATTCAGTTGTGTTTTCAAATTACTTCCTTATGCGGCGTTAGCAATAAAGTCTCTCTTTTTGTGAGAATTTTAAGCAAATCAGGAAGTTCTTGTCATTATGGCGGTTTCACCGTAAACATCAATATACATGGTGTCACCGAGCATATACGTCAAGCCGCCTCCGCTATCGATAGCTCCCATAAAGGAGATGGTCATACTCAAATAGTTGTTTTCATAGGTGTAGGTCATACTAATCGGAATAAGACCCATTGCAACTATCTGACCTGTACCGTCTGCATTAAAGGTGAAGATATTGCTTCCGGTGAATGTGCCGCTACTACCTAAAATACTTGTTGTACCCTCCTGCTCCTCAGACACCCAGGTGCCTACAATTGAACCGTCTGTGCGCTTCAATTCACCGGTATTATCACTCACTTTGCCGTTTTCGTCAATCGTTACGGTCAAGGGTATGTTATCATTCTTGTTCTCCGGCTTATCACCGGTGGTGTTCCGAGTATTTGTTTCAGTTGTATTGTCGGTTACAACGCTTTCGGGATTCGTGTAAATCTCCTTCGGTGGCTTTCTATGAATCTCAACAATTGTCTCGGCGTTTCCTGCGCTGTCTGTCTCAGAAGTGTTGCTTGAGCTTGATGTGGGTTCTTCCGGCGGGTTCTTAACAACATAATACAGTTCTGTTTTAGGAGTGTCTTTACCGGTGGGAGGGAATGCTTTTCCTTCTCCGGTACCGCCGGGGCTAAGAACGTACTCATAGTTTTTTTCTTGATTTACAAAGGATATGTTCAGATCTTCCCGTATATTTCTTGTAAATATAACTGAGTAATCCGTTTCCTCGTATGTGGCGGTGACGCACATTGTATCGCCTATAGCGGTGTAATCTCCAGATAGACCGTAGCTTGCATTTTCCTCTGTAGTAACAAACGAGAATTTACCATCGACGGCTGAAAACTCAGCATCAAATACCGTGCCCTCAAAGCTTGCCGTGCCGGTAGCATCGTCTTTGATGTTCAGCACAGGATTACCTTCGGGACCGTACCATGTGCCAAGCACAGCTTTGTCAATTTCTTTTCCCGACGGGATGCTGCCATCGGTACAGCCCGCAAGACATAGCGTTATGACAAGTATTGCTGTCAGAATCAGACAATGTATTCTTTTCATTGGATATCTACCTCCGAAAAATATTGTGATATATCACGATATAATATTAACATAATCAGAATAAACTGTCAATAATTATCAAAATCAAATTGATGCCTCGGTATTTTAATTCTGTATACTGTGTATATTGCTTTTTCTGTTTTAACCCATATAGGTGTATCGGTATTACAAATTCACTATATTTATACCCTAATATCAATACAAGTTTTCATTTACTTTTATAAATTATGTGATATAATATTGTTCATAGATAAATATACATTAGCTGTTCAACTGTGTATTGAGAGGTTAATATGATCAAGCTACTAAAAAAGCTATCCCCGGCAAGACTGATAGCTCTCGGTTTTATTTCGGTTATACTCTTAGGCTCTGCTCTGCTTATGTTACCTTGGAGCACTAATGAAGGATTTGAGATAAACTATATTGACGCCCTTTATACCTCTACGAGTGCCGTGTGCGTAACAGGACTTGTAGTTGTTGATGTAGGAACTGCATTTACTCCTTTTGGTCAATTTATCATAGCCGCACTAATTCAGATAGGAGGTCTCGGCGTTGCCACTATCGGGGCGTTAATTATTCTTGCTATGGGCAAGAAAATCAACATGAGAGGCCGCAATCTTATACGTGAGGCTTCTAATCTCGGTTCAGGCAAAGGTATAGTCAGGTTTATACGGAGTGTTTTTCTGACAACAATCACTATTGAGCTTATTGGCGCGATACTGTCATTTATAGTTTTCGTAAAAGACTATCCTCCCCACGAAGCGCTTGGCATCAGCATATTTCATTCAATTGCAGCCTTCAACAATGCCGGCTTCGATAATCTGGGATTATCCGGAGATGTTTACAGCAACGTCAGCCTAATTCCTTATCAAGATAATTTACTTCTCAACTTCTCCACTTGCGGACTGATATTCTTCGGAGGTATCGGTTTTCTTGTAATAAGAGATGTAATTGATAAGCGCGGTAATTGGAAAAAGCTGTCCATGCATTCGAAAGTTGTGCTCACAATGAGTATTGGACTGATTGTAATAGGCACATTGCTTATTAAACTGACTGAGGACGTATCATGGCTCGGAGCGTTTTTTTACAGCATATCCGTAAGAACAGCAGGTTTCTCCACCTATAATCTCGGTACATTTTCGAATGCAGGACTTTTAGTTCTGACTGTGCTTATGTTCATCGGTGCATCGCC
>JAQXHW010000092.1 GCA_029007475.1 Oscillospiraceae bacterium
TGTGTTATTTTTTGAAGAAACCCTTGAGAAAATAGAGCCTTACATTACCTGTGAGTAAAGAGCTTTCAAAAACGCGCAAGGCCAAGTTTTTATTATACAAACCGATTATAGAGGTCGGGAAAAACGTCCTTCCCATAAAAGCCGAGGAAGTTTCGGTACTTCCCGAAACCTCTGCATAAAAAATATCATAATATGGCAAAAAACCGTCATATTTTCGAAAACCTGCATAAACTTGCACAAAAACAAAATTAGCAGGGTCAGATTTTCTATTATTAGGTAATTGATTTTCGTACAAAAATAAGGTAAAATATTCCTTGGCGACTTTTAGAGTCCCAATAAATTTCGGAGGATTTATTATGAAGAAATTATTTGCATTAGCTCTTGTTGTGCTTATGGTATGCTCTCTTGCAGCCTGCGCATCCGGCTCCTCTGCCGGTTCAAACGCTCCCGGCAACATTAATCTTTTCGGCACAACCGCAGCAGAAAACAGCAATACTAACATCGGCGGAAATAACACGGTTGTATCCGGTGACAGCGCTTCTCTCACAAAGGACAGTAAGAACGTTTACCTTCTCAACACCGACGATTACAGCTTCTTGGTTGAGAATGTTAAGGTTGACCCTGACTCTTACTATATCGCAACCATGGAGGTTAAGGCCGAGAACAAGACCGAGGATAAAGGCGTTACATTCTCAATTGAGGACACCACTATCGACAATATTATGGCCTACGGCTCATACTACAAAAATCTCAAGGGCGGAGACATATCTTCAGAAGATATCGAATTCTCTTTCCCCTCTTTACCCGACGGCCTTGATTACAAAGCAGAGGACGCTTGCAGCATCAGCTTTACCTTTGTAGCCCTCGATGACGACTACAATCAGATATTAAAGCTTCCTGTGACAATCTACCTAAAGAATGAGGGTCTCACAAAGGCTTATGAGAGAAAAACGCTTCCTACCGACAAAATTATTTATAACGAGAACGGCATCAAGCTTACCTACATAGGTCTGGTTGATTCCTACGGCTTGGGCGAGGCTTTCTTCTGCCTTGAAAACACAGGTAGTTTTGAGGCTTATGCTTCCTTCACGGATACTAAGATTAACGGCAAGGACGCCGATTTATACTTCTCATCAACGGCTGACCCCGGTACCACAGCCTTCAGCTACATCTTTATTGGTGATTCAGCCTTAGAGGAAGTAGGTCTCAAGGAGCTTTCAGGAGTTAAGGAGCTCTCCTTTACACTTGAAATAACCGATTACGATAGCTACGAGGAAATCGCAAACGAAAAAATTACTATTGAGATAAAATAATTAAGTTAAGATTAAACGGCTGAGTTTTCGCGCTCAGCCGTTCTTTGTATAAGACAAACTATAAAGCAAACTCCCCGACTGAGTGGTCGGGGAGTTCTTCGGTAGTGTCAAGAGTTATGCGCAAAATTAATTTTGGAATCTGGTAGAAATCTATTACGGGGGCGCTTAATCGCCCCTTGTCTACTTCATAAGCGGTCAGGGCGCAAAGGGTCAAGGGCGGCGGTACGCCGCTCGTCTTGCCCTTAACGCTTTGTGATCTGGCTGCTACTTACCCGGCCAGCAGCTCCTGCTCCATGGTCTCCAGGTGCTTCATGTTCATGTATTTCTTGCTGCCCCACTGGGTTCCAGCCACATGGCGAAGCCGGGCACATACCAGCATCAGCGCCGAATTTCCGTCAGGAAACGCACCGACTACCCTCGTCCTGCGCCGAATCTCCCGGTTCATCCGCTCAATTACATTGTTGGTTCGGATCTTGGTCCAATGCTCGGATGGGAAGTCACAGTAGGTCAGGGTTTCTTCAATACCAGCTTCTACTTTCTTCGCAGCCTCCGGCAGCTTCATGGCCTTTAGCTCGGCAACCACTGCCGCAGATTTCTCCCGGGATGTCTTTTTGCTCTCTTGGGCGTGGATCGCTTTGAGCATCTTCGCCACGTTTTTTACCTTGGATTTGGGCACAACAGAGAATATGTTTCGGTAGAAATGCACCACACAGCGCTGGTACTTGGCCTCGGGAAACACCTCTCCCACAGCCTCTAGCATACCCAGGCACTTGTCTCCGAC
>JAQXHW010000093.1 GCA_029007475.1 Oscillospiraceae bacterium
ACGAGGTTACAGGCACTACATGGATAGTTACAGAAACCAAAATCAGCGGTACAATCGGCGATACCGGTATCGCAGTAATCTATAACCCCGACGATGTCAAAAGCCTTATCTTAGGTGACGCAGACTTAAACGGCGAGGTAAATATCAAGGACGCAACCTTAATTCAGAAATTCATCGCAAAGATGACCGTTCTTGAGAGTGACGCTCTTACTGCTTCGGATGTAAATGCCGATAAGGACGTAAACGTCAAGGACGCAACTGTTATTCAGAAGTTTAAGGCAGGAGTAGCAGTTGAATTTAAGGTAGGGGAGCCTATCTGATTTTATATGAAAGCAAAGCCCTATGGAGTTAATCCATGGGGCTTTTTTGTGTATGCTTGGAGTTTTGAGGAATAGGTAGGCTGTCGAAAAAGAGAATAAGGAGCGGAAAACCTGCCCGATAGGGCAAGGGGTTACCGAGGACTTACCATGCACAGCATTGCAGACAGGTCATAACGCCGTAGCCTCCGGTTATCGGGTCCTTAAACAGAAAAACCTCGGGTGGATAGTAGCTAAAGCAGAGTATCGCCGAGAGCAGCAGGGCAAGAAACATTACCGATGTATAGAAAAAGGGCTTGAGCTTTTCGTAATTTCTCATGAGGAAGCAGGAAAATAGCTGAGCGAGGGCGGTAAATACAAAGGACATGGCTATATCCACGGCGATGTATGACCTGCCCACAACAGAGGTATATAAATAGAAAAACGCAGTTATAGCCGAAATCAAGCCGTAAACTCCCAGAGTTTTTGCCACAACAAAGCATCTGAAAGGAGGCTTTGCCCAGACAAGCTCCACCAAAGCCCAAAAAATATAGGCTATGGCAAAAATTTTCAGGTGCTCCCAGGTGCTTTCGTTTACCGCCCCGAAAAGTGCCCCCAAAACCGTGCCCCCGGTCAGGTCGTAGAGAAAATGGAGAAAGCTCGCCACGGCGAAAACTACAAATACTCCGGCTGTTTCCAACTTCCTAAAGAGCTTCATATTCATGAAAAAAGCCTCCGTATATATTATAGGTATATATATGCGGCGGCGGCGAAAATCTCTACTAAAAAATCAGCCAAAGGAGAAAGGAAACAAGCGCGCCAATAAAGGAGGCTGCTAAGGCAGGCAGTATATACTGGCGAATTTGCCTTTTAGGCTTCATTGAGGAGGGGATATCGGCTTTTCTCAGCATCTTTCTTGCTTCCTCCAAAAGCAAAGATTCCTGAGCCGAGGCGTACTGAGGCTTTACCACAAGCCATGCCTTTTCGTAGTAAAGACTGCCTGTATCCTTTAGCTCGATTATTTGCCTGCTTACACCCTTTATCATAAAATCGCTCCCCTTTTTTTACTTCTGAGAGTATAATTGACCGGAAGAAAAAGGCTTATTCGCAATCTATACAAAAAAATTACTGAATTTTTTATCTTGTCAAGAGTTGACTAACCCGATATTACAAATAGTATTAGAAAAACCGAGAAAATACCCAAAAAGAATTAAACACGTCAAAGTATTTTTTGTTTCGCAAAAGGAAAAATCCAATAAATTTAGTGTGAATCGGGGGTTTGACCCTTAGTTATTCACATTTTCCACATAGTTTTCAACATTTTTGTTGAGAAATTCGAATAATACAAATTGTATAGGAGACTTCTATGATTTCTCGGGAGAATTAAAGAGTAACACATCAAATACTTATGTTTCCCTGAGAGAAAATCCTTCTTTATCCACGGCTTCGGATTAGCCGAAAAATATAAACGGCGACAGTATTAATATATTGTCCGCGACAGAAAAAAAGACCCCGACGGGTATTCCGCCGAGGTCGAATAAAACCACGAATAATTAATAAGTGAACAAAAAAGCTATAACAGATGAAGGATGCATAAGAGCAAAGAAATTAAATAAGAGCGCCTACTAAGGACTGGAGTCCCTTTTCAACCGCAGACCACAGGGGCACACTCAGAAATCCGCAGGTAAGCCCTAAAATCACGCCGCCGACAACGTCGGAGAGATAATGAACTCTCAGATAAATACGGCTGAAACCGATAGTTGACGCCAGGATAATAACAGGAATAAAAACCCAGGGCGAGCATCTGAGGATGGTAACAGCCACCACGGAAAAGGAGGAAGCGGTATGACCCGAGGGGAAAGAGTAATAGCGGGGAGGGTCGACAATCTGCTCCTCCTCAGGCAAAATCTCGCTGGGACGAATTCGCTTTACGGCGTGCTTGATAAAACCTTCGCCCATTATTAGGGTGATAAGCAAGCCAAACATGATGTTTACAGCCGTCCTTGCGGTTTTAATCTGAATCAGCATCACCGCGCTGAGAACAAACCAAATCATAGCACCGGAGCCCAGCTTGGTTATGATACTCATAAAGAGGTTCATTCCCCTGCTGTGGAGTCTCTTGATGTTTTTGATTATCGAATTATCTAATTGTATGATTCGATTTAGCATATCAAAACCTCAACTCAAGCAAAATAAGGTAAGCGCGTGTGCAGAAATTAGAGTCTACCCAATTATAACTATAATATCATAGTTTGACAATTTTTGGAATAGTAATTTAAGAAAAAAATAAAAATTAATTTACATTTATTTTGTAAGCCTTACCAAATGTGCCACACAGGGGATACTTTGACCTTGAAACGTTGACGTAGGACTCATCATGGCGCCTGTTGCCACGAACAAAACATTCTTGAGAGCACCTTTTTCGATCTGGGTCAGGATATGGGAGCAGAGCACGCTTGCCGCACAGCCGCAGCCTGAGCCGCCTGCGTGAACGTCATCCTTATCTATATCGAAGATGAGCTTTCCGCAGTCAAAATGCCTGCTTTCTATGTCATACCCTTCGTTTCTCATAAGCTCATAAAGAATCAGAGAGCCGACCACTCCTAAATCTCCCGTAAAAAGTGCGTCGTAATCGGAGATATCCGTGCCTGTGTCCCGAAAGAAAGCCGCAATAGTCCTTGCCGCTGAGGGTGCCATAGCCGCACCCATGTTGTTTGCGTCGGTAACGCCTAAATCCGTGAGAATACCTACGGTAGCGCCTGTTATAAGGGGCATATTCTTTCCTGAGCCTGAGAGAATACAGGCGCCTGAGCCGCTTACGGTCCACTGAGCCGTAGGGGTGCGCTGACCTCCGTATAAGAGGGGAAAGCGGTACTGTCTTTCAGCGGAGCAGAAATTTGAAGATGTTACGCAGGCGCAGATTTTTGCCGCGCCCGAGCTTATGGCAAGCGCACCCATTATAAGGCTCTGCGCCATGGTTGAGCAGGCTCCGTACTGACCCAGATAGGGGATACCGAAATCCTTTAGGCCGTAGGTTGATGAGATGCACTGATTCAGCAAATCTCCCGAAAAGACGAAATCTGCTTCCTCGGACTTAACCGATGCGTTTGTCAGGGCTATATGGAGAGCCTCACGCTGAAATGCGCTCTCTGCCTGCTCCCAGGTCTTTTGACCTGCCATGGGGTCGTATATTACCTTG
>JAQXHW010000094.1 GCA_029007475.1 Oscillospiraceae bacterium
TATTTGCAATATGCTTCTGAATAGCGGTTGCATCGCTGATATTAAAAACTCGGTCTTTGTTAAAATCGACTATCATTTCGGATATAAATTCATCGTAGTAATCATATTCTCGAGTGATTTTTGCAAGGTGTTTCTGTAAAAGTGCGGCATCTTTGATATTGATTTTGCCGTCTTTATCCGCATCACCGATAAGGCCTGCCGGAATACCGCTTTCCGTGAAGGCTTTGTCAATACCTTCGATATTTTCATTATATGCTTCCTCTAAAGTGTAAATCTTATCTTCCGAGGGTACATAAATATGGTAACCTAAGACATAGGGGCGGTAGTAATTATAGGCTATTACGGCATATTCACCAATGATTTTTGTTGCAATAGACGGACTGACCCAGGGACTGGCCGCAAAAACTAATGCGTAGTCAGGCTCTGCTTCGTCCGCAGATGACGGTGAATCGGAATAATACTCATAGATTTCCTTGTACCAATATATGTCGCCGTTATATTCTATGTCAAGGCGGTCTACAAAAAGCTGCTCATATTTTCCCTTTTCCGATGTATCGGCAGCACCTGCGATAAAGACGGAGGATAGACAAAGTACTAAAACCAAAATAACACAAAACAATTTCTTCATAAAAAATTCTCCTTCGCTGTTATATTTCTATGGTAAACCTATGAAAGCT
This sequence comes from Oscillospiraceae bacterium, assembly GCA_029007475.1. Taxonomy (GTDB): domain Bacteria; phylum Bacillota; class Clostridia; order Oscillospirales; family Acutalibacteraceae; genus Ruminococcoides. The sequence continues at coordinate 678 of JAQXHW010000094.1, forward strand.
TTGCCGCTCTCTTTTGGATGAGCGTCGCATCGCGGACATCCAGAGTGCCGTTTGTGTCAATATCGGCATTTTTGAAGTTGAAGCCGGGAGTGTTGTCGTTAATAATCTTTGCGATATATTTTTGTACTAAGGTGCTGTCCTTAATGTTTACCTTGCCGTCAAGATTTGCGTCTCCTGCTATTCTTACATCCCATGCGACCTCTACTAAATCCTCAAGGAGTTTTTCTTTGTAGCTTTCCGCCTTTTGGCTTTGTTCCGTTTCGTTGCCGCTTATGTTTTCTTTGCTGCTGAAAATGAAGTTTTTACCCGGTATGTATTCTTCATCGTCGGGAGTACCGGGAGCTGTGGGGTGGGTACTGGGACAATCCGTAGGTGGCTCGGTTTCAGTTGGAGCAGCCGTTGTTTCGGGGGGAGTGGTGGGGTCTGTCGGGATTATGGGAGAACCAGGCTCAGTTCCATCGGGGACTGAATCCGAGCCTCCGGGCTTAATCTCTATGCATTCGTTATAGAGTATCTCGGTGTCCTCGAAGGCACTCTCGTGGATTTGAGGGTGAAGGAATCCGTCTATGGGGCAGTAGATACTCAAGCCGTTGATACAGGCAAAGGCTTTGTACTGAATTTCCTCAAGTACAGTGGGCAGGTGGATGTCGATAGATTCTGTGCCGTAGAAGGCGAGCATCTCTATGACTTTAGCGGAGGTGGTATCAAGCCGTAGTTCCCTTAAGCTGTTGCAGTAGGCAAAAAAGCCTATGGGAATAGATGTTGCGGAGGTAGGCAGGGTAACGGTTTTGAGGGCTGAGCAGTTGTAGAACATATAGTCGCCTAAATAAAGAGGTCCATCGGAAAAAGTAACACTTTCGAGCTTTTGACAGTTTCTGAATAAGCCTGAGCCGAATAGGGTCTTATAGGAATCGGAGAGAATACGGACACAGGTTAGATTTTGACAGTTTGCAAATGCCTCGCCGCCGATGCTCAGTATTCCTTTAGGAATCTCCAGGGCTTCGATATCTGTACCCATAAAGGCAAGGTCGGCAATGGCTGTAACAGGATAGCCGTCAATGGTATCGGGGATGACGAGGTCGGCGTCGTCGCCTATATAAAGCAGGAGCCTTATTTTTTCGTCCTCGGTGATTTCGTAGTAGTAATCATCGTTTCTGTATTTTTGCGACGGCGATGTGTAATTACTCCCAGTTTCTGCTGCTGAGGCAGGGAATGTAAACAAAATCAGCAGTGCAAGTAAAAGTGAAGCCGTGAATTTAATTTTTCTCATAATCTGACCTCCGAAAATTACCGAAGCTCCCAAAAGGAGCTTACGGTATAAGTGTAGTCGGAGAGTGTAAATACTCCGTCTTTGATTTCGAACACCTGCCAAGCATTGCCCGTGTCTGTTTCATTTTGTGAGTAAACACCTATAACGCTCTCGCCCTTGTAAAGAGTTACCGTGGGTTTTGCTTCGCTTAAGTCTATGCTTTCGCTGTTTTTAAGGGAAGAGTAGGAGCCTACCGTAAAGCGGAAGGTGGCGTCGTCACAGGTGTTGAAGGTTATGGTTTCGGGCTTTGAAGAATCGGTGCTGTCCAAATCCAGAGCGGCAAGGGTAACGCCCTGCTCGTCTAAAATATCGCTTTTGAAGTAGAACAGCTTTTCGTATCTTTCGCCTTTTTCCATGGATAGGTGCGCGTCTAAGTCGTAGTCTCCATCCCATGTGAGGACAGCTCGATAGGTGTTGTCGCCGAGTACTGGGGAGATGTAAACATTCTCGTTTTCTATGGGGGATACAACCTCAATGTAGCCGTCCTTTTCAACCCTGACTTTGGCGCTCATGCCCTTAGGAATCTGTGCTCTTATCATACCTTTGTCGTCGCTGGTGACAACAAGGGGGTCGCCCTTGCTGTCACAGAGAGCGTTGCCGTTTTCGTCAAGCAGGGTGACGGTGGCTCCCTGAAGCTCCCGGGCATCAACGGCGGAGCAGATTTTGAGTTTAATCTCGTCGTTTCTCGCGGAGGATAAAATGGCGCTTGTGCCTATCAGAACTACAAGACCTGCGGCAACAGCCGAGGCGACTATCCCGGGTGGGTTCAATTTTTGCTTTTTGGCGGTCTCTTTGCTTATATCGTTAAGATTGGAGATAATCCGGCTTTTGAAGTCAGGAGGCAGGATTAGGCTGTCAACTGACTTTCTGTATTCTTTTGTAAAGCTCTTTTCATTCATGTCGCTTCGTCTCCGATCATGATTTTTAGCTTTTCACGGCCTCTTGAAAGCCGTGAGGCAACCGCTGACTCGGTAATGCCCAAAATTTTGCTGATTTCCTTTTCCGAATATCCCTCGTAGTAGTAGAGGTGAATGGCTACGGAAAGTTTCTTCGGCAGCTTCATTACAGCATCGTAAAGTTCCGAGGAGTAGGTGTCCTGCACCGACAGGCTTTCCTCTAAATCGACCCGCTTTTTTCGGTGGAATGAGGCGAGATAGTTTTTGCAAATATTTACGGTTATTCTGATAAGCCATGCCTTTTCGTGTTCACTGCTTAAAAACACGGGGGCTTTTGTCATATATTTTACGAAGGCGTCCTGAACTAAGTCCTGGGCGTCCTGCATATTTTGGGTGTAGCCATAGGCGATTTTCATAAGGCTGTCGCCGTAGGTGTTTACGGCATTTTCCACCCGAGTTGAGTTTTCAGACACTATCTCACCCCCTGACATAACCTTTCCTAATGATAATACAAACGAAAAGCGCAAAATCTCCCAAAAAATTTTCGCTTTTTTTACAGAAAAATTATAGCACTCAAAATTTGCTTTCTCAACCGCTTGAGTACGAAAATCAGCCGGATACCTTTCTTTAGCTGAAACGGTTTTGCTTGTCGGATAAAAAGGTTATTTCGGTCAAAGGGCAAACGAAAGCAGAAAAAAACCCTCTCAGGATTAATCTTGAGAGGGTTTCTGACTGATATAAGCGTGATTTGCTTAGATTTCTGCTTTCCAGAGGCCGTGGAGATTGCAGTAGGCGTAAACTGCCACAGGCTCCTCGTCGCTCAGAGCAAAGGTAACCACAGGCTCTTGTCCTGCGATAAGGTTCTTTCTCTGTCCGCCCTTTGTGGTCTGGAGATATACCCACTGGATGAGGTGTTCCTCTGTCATGGGGTGAGAAACCTCGCCGACATTTACGGTGACGGTGTTGCCCTCAACCTTTACTACGGGGATATGCTTCTCAACGGCGGCGTCAACTGTGCCGGGGATAAGCTCGGTCATGTTCTGACCGCAGCACTTAATGGGTACTCCTGCGGATTTGATAAGTCCTACAATATTGCCGCAGTGTTCGCAGATAAAAAATCTTGTTTCGTTCATGATAAAATCCTCCTGTTAATATGTTTTGTGAATATATTACTGAATTTCCTCAAAATCGGAAGCTCCGTGCTTGCAGAGAGGACAGATAAAGTCCTCGGGGAGAACGTCTCCCTCGTAAATATAGCCGCAGACTTTACAGACATAGCCTTTCTTACCCTCTGTTTCTGGCTTCGGCTTCACGTTTTCCTGATAATAGGTGTAGGTCATGGTATCCTTATCCGAGAGAACTCTCGACTCGGTAACGGAGCAGATAAACATTCCGTGGGTATCAAGGTCAACGTACTGCTCTACCTTCAGGGACATGAGAGCGTTAATGTAGCGTGGCAGGAAAGCTAAACCGTTGTCAGAGCGCAGAGTCTCGAAGTCTGCGAATTTATCGGTGTTTCTGCCGCTTTGGAAACCGAATCTCTCAAAAATTGAGAAGGGTGCGTCGGTGGAGAGACAGTTTACGTTCATGATTCCTGTCTGCTTAATTACATGGTGGCTGTAATTCTCCTTGTTGATTGTAACGGCGATTCTGTTGGGGGTGTTGGTAACCTGAGTAACGGTATTTACGATTAAGCCGTTGTCGCGCTTGCCGTCGTTTGCGGTTACAACGTAGAGTCCGTAGCCAATCTTAAAAAGGGCGGAAAGGTCGTTTTTGTTGGCGGTCTTGTCCTGCTGTGCAAGGTATTCCTTTGAAAGCTCGGCGGCTAAATTTTCAAGCTGCTCGGAGCTTTGTGCATTTAACGCGGAAATAATCTTTACGTTGTTTTCGGTATAGGTCAGGTTCTTGCACTTTTCAAGCATTGACTTCATAACCTTAGCCGCCATAGGAGCCCAGCTGCCGTTTTCAATAAAGGCTACTGTGCGGTTAGAGAAGTTCCTCTCGGTAAGGTGGTTTATGAACTCGCGCATAAAGGGGAAAATTTCTGAGTTGTAGGTGGTGGTAGCTAAAACCAGCTTGCTGTATCGGAATGCGTCCTCAACAGCCTCTGCCATATCACAGCGTGCAAGATCGTTCACAACAACCTTGGGACAGCCGTTTTGTCTAAGCTTTTCGGCAAGTAAGTTAACTGCCTTTTTAGTGTTGCCGTAAACTGAAGTATAGGCAATAACGATGCCCTCCTCCTCAACCTGATAGCTTGACCAGATATTGTAGAGATTTAAGTAGTAGCCGAGATTTTCGGTGAGAATAGGTCCGTGGAGAGGACAGATTTTCTCAATTTCAAGAGTAGCGGCCTTTTTGAGCAAATTCTGAACCTGTACGCCGTATTTTCCTACGATACCGAAATAGTAACGTCTTGCCTCGCAGGCCCAGTCCTCGTCTACGTCAAGAGCGCCGAATTTACCGAAGCCGTCAGCAGAGAAAAGCACCTTGTCGGCAGAGTCGTAGGTAACGATAACCTCAGGCCAATGTACCATGGGAGCGGCAACAAAGGTGAGAGTATGAGTGCCTAAGTTAAGTGTGTCGCCTTCGCCTACAATTATTCTTCTATCCGAAAAATCCGTGCCGAAAAAGTTATTCATCATGTTAAAGGCTTTCTGAGAGGAAACAAGGGTCGTTTCGGGATAAGCCTTCATGAAGTTCGCGATATTTGCGGAGTGGTCAGGCTCCATGTGCTGAACAATAAGGTAATCGGGCTTTCTGCCCTCAAGCGCATTTGCGATATTATCAAGCCACTCGTGGGTGAAGTTTGCGTCGACGGTATCCATAATTGCAATCTTATCGTCAATTATTGCGTAGGAGTTGTACGCCATGCCGTTGGGCACAATGTACTGACCCTCGAAAAGATCGATTTTATGGTCGTTTACGCCGATATATTTTATGTCTTTTGTAATGTTCATATAGACACCCCTTTATAAATTTAGTAAAGATTACTGTAATTATACACCATTGTTTTCAAAAATTAAAGACATTTTTCAAATTTTCCAAAAAATATGCTCCGACCTAAAGCCGAAGCATTAATGAGCTAACGCTAAATAAAAGATTTATAGGATATTAGTTTTGTTAGGCTTCTGAGTCTTCTCTTACTGTCAACGAGCCGTCCTCGCCGCTTATTGCCAGCGTGTAGGCATGGGTGACTCCGCTATTGTCGGTGTAGGAAAAGCCGTAAGAGGGTATAGCGCCCGGCTGTTCAAAGTCGAGGACAAAGGCGTCGCCTGAGTGGAGAGCTTTTGATTCAAAACAGGAGCTTCGGGAAAAGCTGTCTGCCTCAAAAGTGATTAAGTAGTAATTGAAGTTTTCTATATCCCGGTTTACGGTAAAGAGGAGAGGTACTGCGTATTCGCTGCTTAGAGTGTACTTTTTCTCGTAATCGCCGTCGTTATCGCCCTCCCTTAGGTAAACTACTGATATTTCCGAGTCAGCGGTTGCAGCTTCGGTTTCTGCGACAGTCGTTACAAAGGGAGCAGTAGTATCGGGTGCTTCGGTTGAGGCCGCCGTGGTTGCGGAAGAGGTTTCTTGACCCTGAGGGGCACAGCCTGCAAAGGCAAACACTAAAATTGATAAAATAATTAATGACAGTAGCTTTTTCGACATAATAACACCGCCTTTTCTGGTTTAATTATAAATTGTATTCTAAGCAATTTCAACTGTTTATTTTACGAGTTTTTGGCAATACTGAAATCAGTATATTTTTTGCGGAGGGTATTATGTGTACGGCAATAGCTTTGAATGACGAGGGGCTTTACTTCGGCAGGACTTTAGATTACGACTTTTCATATCCGTCTCAGGTGGTAATAGCGCCTCGGAATTTTCCTTTTCGGATGCAGAGAACGGAGCCTCTTTTGCGCCACTACTGCCTTATGGGCATGGCTTTTGTGAAAAACGGATATCCTCTCTTTTTCGACGGCTTCAACGAGGAGGGGCTCTCCATGGCGGGACTCAATTTCGAAGGAGTCGGGAAGTATTCGCAGGTGAGCTTTTCCTCTGAAAATGTTGCCTACTTTGAGCTGATTCCGTATATCCTGGGTACCTGCCGAAATGTACCCGAGGCAAGAGCTCAGCTCTTGAAAATCAATATTACGGAGGAGAGCTTTTCTCCCGACCTGCCCGTGGCACACCTTCACTATATCATAGCCGACTCCTGCGAGTCCATAACCTTAGAGGTAACTAAAGAGGGGCTCAGAGTCTACGACAATCCCATGGGAGTCCTTACCAATAATCCGCCCTTTCCCTTTCAGGTTCAGAATCTTGAGAATTATCTTAATGTCTCTCCGAAGCCTGCGGAAAATCGCTTCTCGGAGAAGATAGAGTTTTCCTTTTACAGCCGCGGAATGGGAGCTCTGGGCTTGCCCGGCGACTATTCCTCCATGTCGCGATTTGTAAGGGCGGCTTTTTTGAAGCTCAATTCCCCGATGGCTCAGAGCGAACAGGAGAACGTGAGCAGATTTTTCGGGATAATGGACTCGGTTTCGGTGCCCAAGGGTGCCTGCGTTATGGAAAACGGAAACTATCAGGAAACGCTCTATACCTGCCTTATGAGCGCAAACCGAGGAGTTTACTACTATACCACCAAGGAAAATCGTCGGGTAAGTGCCGTTGACATGAAGAAGGTGGACAAGAGAGGAAGCAGTCTGATTTGCTATCCTCTTAGAACTCGGGAGGATATTTTTTTGCAGAACTAAGGCGGAAGCGTTTGACTGCAAATTTTGTACAGCGTGGTAATCAAACTGCCGAAATATAAGTCTGTAACAAGCCGAATAAGCAGAAACTTGTGTTTTTGCGCAAAGCTAAAGCCCCGATTTTACTGTCGGGGCTCTTTAACTGATAATTATTGTCTTGTAAGGTAGCCGTAGGTGTTGCTGTTCTCGTCGTAGATATAGAAAGCGTCCTTTGCCTTGTCGTAGTTAAAGCCGGTGCTTCCGTTTTCTGTGGTAACTGTGACAAGGGAGCCGTCGAAAAGATAGGTGAGGGAGGTTTTGTTTTTGCCGAAGGTTCCCTCGCCGGTGCCGTCCTCATTGAAGGTGAAGCTGATAGCCTGTTCCTCGGGATTCGCATTTTCTTTTTCGCAGTATTCCTCGAAGGAGTAGGTCTCGCTTCCGACCGTAAACTCCGAGAGAGACCATTTGCCGGCTACCTTAGCCCTAAGAGCGTTAGTCTGAGCCTCGTCATAGGTGGTGACTGTTTCGCTGACGGGTGCGCAGGCAAAAAGCGAGGAAATAATTAAGGCGAAAAAGAGAACAAGCGCAGTAGATTTTGAGATTTTCATGTATATGACCTCTTTATTATGGATTGATATTTTACAGGTAGTATTATAGCATCAATGCCGAGAGCTTACAAGAGAAAAAAGTTATTCTTGCGGAAGAGAAAAAAGTAATTCTTGCGGAAAGTCTTGACATAAAGGCGACAACGTGATAAAATAACCAAGTCGTAAGTTCGTGACGACAAGTAAATATATAGGGGTATAGCTCAGTTGGTAGAGCAGCGGTCTCCAAAACCGCGTGCCGAGGGTTCAAGTCCTTCTGCCCCTGCCATAAAAATGAAAGCACTCACCATCAAGGTGGGTGCTTTTCGTTTTTATTTTACTTGAAATATTGAAGGACTTGAACCCAAAGTGGGCTTGCGCCGTAAAAAAATAGTCCGGTGGACTGTTTTTTAGGTGCAAGGTGCGAAGACGGGTACCAAAATCAACAAGATTTTGGTCGTCAAGCAGTGCAAATCCGCCAAATAGCGGATTTGTGTCCTTCTGCCCCTGCCAATTACAAGTCCTTGAAAATGGCTTAAACAAGCCGTTTTTGAGGATTTTTTCTTTTGTCGTTTTTCTTCTGATTTTTTCAATTTCACATCAGTTCCACCGTAGTTCCACCACTTTGGCGTTTCCAGTGGCTTCAAATGTTGTAGAACAAGTGTAGAAATCAATCCGCTTGCAGGCTTTTTGCAATTGCTGATTTTGAGGTTTTGTCAATGTGAGCATAAAATTTTAGTGTGGTCGTTGAACTGCTGTGTCCCAGCCATTCGGCAACCTGAACAGTAGTAAATCCATCATTCAACAGATTACTTGCAACGCTATGGCGTAAATCGTGAAATCTGATTTGCGGAAAATCGTTTTGCTTCTCAATCAGCTTGTGAAATTTTTTCGTCAGATAATTAGGCGTTATCTCCTTACCGTTCGTTATTATGTATAGAATAATAAATATTCATTCACTGCAATCGCATTATATTTTATGTTTCGGATTTCAGCGGCAGAGTGATTCCAACCTGAAATTGACTGTCGTTGTTTGTAATGCTTATTGAACCGCTGTTGTTGCTAATAATCTTCATAGACGAGGAAATTCCTATTCCCGGACGGTTGATTCCTTTTGAGGACATAAAGCAGTTGCGAAATTTCCTTATTTCACCGTTGAAGGTATTGCGGATAACTATAAAC
>JAQXHW010000095.1 GCA_029007475.1 Oscillospiraceae bacterium
ATGTCTCTTACTCAGACTTTGGTATGCTATATAGCATCACTGTTTATGGGACTGGAATTTACCGTGAATATTTTACTTGCAACAGTAGTAAATATTCCGATAGCGCTTGTATTTATCGGACTCGGGCTTTTACTTGGTACAGTGCTTTCAGAAAAAGCGGTTGGCGGTATTTGCGGAGCCTTGCTAACAAATCTTTCTGCATGGTTTTCAAATATTTGGTTTGATACAAGCCTTGTCGGCGGTTGGTTTGAAACCTTAGCAAATGCACTTCCGTTTGCTCATGCAGTAAATGCCGCAAGATATGCCTTATCCGGCAGCTATGATAAAATATTAGGGGAGTTAGTATGGGTAACAGGATATGCAGTAGTTATCCTTATAATTGCAATTATTCTGTTTACTCTTAAGATGAAACGTAACAAATAAATATGATACATTAATAGAATTGTTTTGAAGCCACAGTCTGAGAGCGCGTCTTATGATGCGCTCTTTTTTCGCTTTATTGTTGACAAGTGTTTTTTTCGGGTATATTATCTATGGAGATTTTATAGAATCGAGGTATGCTTCGTGGAGATACTTTTGGCGCTTGCCATAGCCTTATTCGCGGGACTTTTTATGACGAGATTGTGTAAACCCTTGGGACTTCCTGCGGTTACGGGTTATCTTATAGCAGGTATTCTTATAGGTCCTTTTTGCTTAGGCAGATTGGGAATTTCCGGACTTGGTTTTACAAGTCTTGAGAATGTGGAGCAGTTTTCCATTGTTTCCGAGGTGTCTTTAGGCTTTATCGCCTTTACAATAGGAAACGAGTTCAGGCTTTCGAGCATTAAGCAAATAGGAAAACAGGCATTGTTGGTAGCAACTTTCGGTGCTGTGGGTGCTACTGTTTTAGTAGACGGATCTCTTATAGGACTCTCATATCTGATGCCGGGAGTTATTGACCTTCCCGTAGCCCTTACCTTAGGTGCCGTTGCGGCGGCTACTGCTCCTGCGGCAACCCTCATGGTTGTTCGTCAGTATAAGGCAAAGGGCCCGGTTACAAAGCTGCTCTTACCCATAGTTGCCATTGACGATGCGGTAGGCCTCATAATATTTGCAGCTTCCTTAGGTGCGGCAAAAGCAGTGGCAAGCAACCACTTTGACCTGCTCTCCATAGCTGTTGAGCCTATTGCGGAAATCGTTCTCTCGATTCTGGCAGGCGGAGTCTTGGGTGAGCTCCTCTCTTTGGCGGAAAAGTTTTTCCACTCACGAAGCAAAAGACTTTCAATAACCGTAGCCTTTGTGATTTTCGCCGTGGCTGTTTCTCAGATAAAGATAAACTTAGGCGGAGTACATTTAGGCTTCTCCTCTCTTTTGCTTCTCATGATGATGGGTACTGTTTTCTGCAATACGTGCGACTTTTCCGAAGAGCTTATGGACAGGCTTGACCGCTGGACAGGTCCTCTCTTTGCTCTCTTCTTTGTCTTAAGCGGTGCAGAGCTTCAGCTTGAGGTTTTCACTCAGTGGACCATGGTTGCGGTTGGCATCGTTTATATAGTTTTCCGCTGCGTTGGCAAGTATTTCGGCGCAGGAGTAAGCGCAAAGCTCTCAGGCTGCGACAAAAATGTAGTAAAGTATTTGGGAATTACTCTTTTTCCCCAGGCCGGAGTCGCTTTGGGCATGAGCCTTATTGCAGTAGCCGAGTTAGGCAGTACACAGGGGGCTACAATAAGAAACATCACCCTTTTCTCCGTAATGATTTACGAGCTTGTAGGACCTCTCCTTACAAAAATTGCCCTTACAAAGGCAGGAGAGATTATTCCCGAGCATAGAAAATCAAGCCGCGGAGTAATAAACTAAAGCTAAGGCGAGGTCGTTTTGACTTCGCCTTTTACTATATATACCTATGCTTATTATCAACTTCACCAACTTAAGCGTACAAATAAAGCTCAGTATAGGGCAATTTGGAGATTGTAGAAAAATATTTGGTGAGCTTTAGAAAAATTCTTGACAAAAGGGTCTTTTTTGACGTATTATATAAACTAATCTTTATATATTCAAATGCTGTGAAGGAAAGCGCAAAACAGAAGAACACTAAAAGAGAGCCGATGTATGCTGAAAGTCGGCGTGGACTTAGTTTTGATTCTCGTTCCCGAGCAGGATTCCCTAAAGTAGATTTTCTACCGTTAAGGTTTCTCGGATTAAGGTACCGTTATAACCTTCGAGTGGTCGTGTTTTTTACGACAATTTGGGTGGTACCGCGGTTTATTATCGTCCCTGAAGCATATATTTGCTTCGGGGCTTTTATTTTTTATTGGAGGTGCTGTTATGCAAACAGTAAAAATTGCAGATGTGACACTTAAAGAAGGCACTATTGCACAGGGTGCAGCTCTTTCTTTTCGCGAGAAGATTGAGATTGCAAAGCTGCTTGACAGAGTCAAGATTGATGTAATTGAGATGCCCCGAATAGAGAACGAGGCAGCAGATACTCTGCTGCTAAAGACCGTTTCCTCACTACTGCTAAACAGTACCGTAAGCGTAGACGCAGGAAGCTCTGATGAGAGCGCCCGCCGTGCAGGTGAGGCAATCAAGGAAGCTAAGTTTAAGCGGCTTCGTGTAGAATTACCGACCTCAACCGTACAGATGGAGTATCTTTTTAAGTGTAAGCCCAAGGCTATGATTTCTCTTATAGAAAAGCAGATTAAGATTTGTAAGGAGTACGCCGAGGACGTTGAGTTTGTTGCTTTAGACGCTACAAGAAGCGAAATTGAGTTTTTGTCCGAAGCAGTAAAAACAGCTATTCACGCAGGTGCTACAACCGTTACGGTTTGCGACACGGTTGCCCAGATGCTCCCCGAGGAGTGCAAGGAGTTTATTAAGAAGCTCTACGATAATATCCCCGAGCTTTCTAAGGTTTCTTTGGGTATTTCAACTCAGAGCGAGCTTTATATGTCTTCTGCCTGCGCTCTAACCGCAGTAATGAACGGAGCCGTCGAGGTAAAAACCTCCGTCGGTAAAACAAAGCTTCCGAGACTTGAGCCTTTTGTTCACCTTATCCAAACAAGAGGCGAGAGCTTCTCGGCAGCTACAAATGTGAATACCACCGAGCTTTC
>JAQXHW010000096.1 GCA_029007475.1 Oscillospiraceae bacterium
ATGATAAATCCATTTATCATCACCTCGTAATCATTATACATAACGGAATTATATAAAACAAGCAACCCTCTGTTGCTATCAGTTGTGCAAATATCATTTTGCGTTTTTATATGAAATAATAATGTGGCTCGGAGCAAATAGTAACGACGAAATAAATAGCAGTATAGACCTGCTCATAATCCCGCTGAACAGGAATAAAACCGAAGGAATAACAGAGAGGGCTAAGGCTCTGAAAACATTGTTTTTCGAAAAACATACAATCCAAATCACACAGTAAATCATTACCAATATGGCGTCTGCAATAAGATAGATGACATATGCCTCGTCAGACCACCAGCCGTACCAAGTTCCCGGTATATTAATTATCATAAATCCAAAACAGCAAAACCTGCCAACCTGTTCTATAAGCTCAACAGCTTTATTGTTCCACTTGTTCTCAAATCCGTCCCTGTGTTTAATCCAAAACACAATATTGGGTATCATAATGACCGCAATAAAAACAAGCCCAAAAACATTAAACCATTCCATATTAACCTCCGCAAATCCCCATTTGATAAACACAGCATAACATAAATCAGAGAACACCGCAACTACGAAAAAAACCTCTCTTGTCAGGTAAGACAAAAGAGGTTTCCTTTGTTCCTAAGAAATACCAAAGGGTGCGTAGGGTGGGGGAAGAACCGCAATAAGTACACCCTAAAGAGTAGACAGATGCTTTTTACTCAAAGGAAATCACCGATTGAAAGTATTGCTCCTGAAAAAATACAGCCTGCATAATCTCCTCGGCAGTAAAAGAACTGCCCTCCGGTGCGACCACCCATTTGTTTTCGACATCATCTTTTCGATATATCACAGCAATCACTTTGCCGGTAAATTCCCTGACCGGTTTATTGATTCCCAGAATATAGGCGTCTTCCTCCTCACCATCAGGAGCCATTGTCCCTTTTATGTAACCGTAATTTATCGGATAGTAAATATCCGGGTGTTCGGGGTGATAGCTGCCCAAGGGGCGATCAACGGTTACTGTCACGGTATCTCCTATCACTCTTTTCGCCTCCTGCATAGTTGTGAGGTTGTCCCCACTTATATTATAGTGATGACAACCTCTAATAGAAAAAATAATAATGTTTTGCCGGCTAATTGAGATTAAAGTTTAATCAGAATTAACTAAAATTATATACTCGTTTTTGCTTTCTGTCAAAGTGGTTATGATTTATCTTACGTTTGCTTATACAGAGTTAGGTTGTTTTTGTTATCGCACAATCCCAGGAAAACCTCTTTTGCGTTTTTATATCCCTGTTCTTTGATTTTTTGCTCAAGCCACACCGTGTTAAGACCCATGCGCTTGAGATTTTCATCCATAATCCTGCCGTCAATAATCACCTCTGTGTTGATAAATTCTTCAGGCGGAATTATGTTCATATCCTTGGGAGTTACAGGCCTTTTGGTGGATTTGGGCAGAATTGTCAGCTTGCCGTTATATTCGAACACGGCTGTCTGAATATCTGAAATGTTAAAGTAACCCTCCTGCCTGCACATCACCATAAACTCGCTCAAATCTATTTTCGCTTTCTTCATATTTTTGCGATATATTTTGTCGTTGTTCATGATTATAGTCGGCGTGCCGTTTATAAACTTGCGAGCCCTCAAAAACTTGCTTGTAACAGCCGTAAGTATTACCGTAATCGTTCCGTAAACCACCATAGCAATCAGCGGTTTCCAAGGCTCTTCCAGCTCTGTGGCAAGCTCTGCAGCAATAGAGCCGATTGTAATACCTGTGATATAATCAAAAAAATCCAGCTGTGACATCTGCTTATGCCCCATGATTTTGGCAATAAAAAACAAGGCAGCGGCAGATAAAACCGATGTAAGGATAACCTTAATTATTTCCATATAATACCCTCCTGACACATAGTATTTCCAAAGGGTATAAATTTAGTCGCCGCATTACGGATTAATGTTTTCGCACAGGCTCCTCTGCGCAGCAATAGTTGCGAGGGTATCTCCAAGCTGTACCAGCACCGCCGCAAGGCACACTTCGTTCGAAAAAGGCCACATTTGTCTAACTGACAAATGTGGCCTTTTTCGTGGTGGGAACAACAGGGCTCGAACCTGTGACCCTCTGCTTGTAAGGCAGATGCTCTCCCAGCTGAGCTATGCTCCCATTTATGAGGCAGAAACCTTGATGTTTACTGCCTTTTTTGGTCGGGGCGACAGGACAAAGCCTTGGCAAAGCCAAGTCTTTCGTGCTTGACCACCTCACGCAAAGCGTGCGGTACCGGTCTGCGCACTTCGATGCTAAAAAATCTCCGCCGGAGATTTTTCTTTACGCATCTCACCTTCTTAAGGTTCAACTCCTGTCGGAATTAGGTTTGATGTACGACACCACCTAAAGGTGGTGCCGATATAAAATGGTCGGGGCGACAGGACTTGAACCTGCGGCATCTTGCTCCCAAAGCAAGCGCGCTACCAAACTGCGCCACGCCCCGTTTTGTTTTCGCTGAGAGTTATTATACCTTATGTGGCTTTTCCTGTCAACCGAAAGCAAAAGAAAATATTGAAAAAGTGTCCCGAACTTTTCTCTCGGCGCGAGTTTTGTTTTATGCTCCTCCGAAAAGTATTTGATTGATTTTACGGTATAGGGGCTGTAAAATAACTTTCGTTTTTTACAGCCCCTGTGACTACTGATACGATATTTTTTGATTACTCAATAAAGCCGAAATTATTCCAGCTCGTTGTCGCCGGTGTAAAGGCGGTAGTACTGACCCTTTTGTGCGATAAGGTCATCGTGAGTACCTCGCTCAATAATCCTGCCCTTTTCAAGCACCATGATTACATCTGAGTTCTGGACAGTTGAAAGTCTGTGGGCGATTACGAAAACTGTTCTGCCGCGCATGAGAGCGTCCATACCCTTTTGAACGAGAGCCTCGGTTCTTGTGTCGATTGAGGAGGTTGCCTCGTCTAAAATCATAACAGGGGGGTCGGCGATAGCCGCTCTTGCGATTGAGATAAGCTGTCGCTGGCCTTGAGAAAGGTTTGCGCCGTTATTCTCAATCAGGGTATCGTAGCCCTTAGGCAGACGGCTTATGAAGCTGTGTGCATTTGCGAGCTTTGCTGCGGCGATTACTTCCTCGTCGGTTGCCGTGAGCTTTCCGTAGCGGATGTTGTCCATAACCGTGCCTGTAAAGAGGTTAGTGTCCTGGAGAACAATTCCTAAGGAACGCCTTAAATCCTGCTTTTTGATTTTGTTAATGTTGATTCCGTCATAACGCACCTTGCCGTCCTCTAAATCGTAGAAGCGGTTGATAAGGTTTGTTATTGTGGTTTTTCCTGCGCCGGTTGCGCCTACAAAGGCCACCTTTTGACCCGGCTCTGCGTAGAGGCTGATGTTGTGGAGAACGGTTTTACCCTTCTCGTAGGCAAAGTCTACGTCGTAAAACGTTACTTCGCCGCGAAGCTCTGTGTAGGAGACAGTACCGTCCTCGTGAGGATGCTTCCATGCCCAAAGACCTGTGTGTTCGTTCGCTTCAACTATTTCGCCGTTTTCCCTTTTTGCGTCAACTAAGGTGACATAACCGCTGTCGGCCTCTTCGGTTTCGTCAAGAAGCTCAAAGATTCGCGAAGCTCCGGCAAGAGCCATAATAATTGAGCTTGCCTGCTGAGCTACCTGATTTATAGGCATTGAAAATGATTTTGAGTAGAGCAAAAAGCTGATAATTGCGCCTAAAGAGGGTGCTCCGGCAAAGCCTGAGATTGCGATTATTCCGCCGACTACGGCGATAAGAACATACTGGAGATGGCCTAAATTTCCGGTAATGGGGCCTAATACGTTTACATATTTGTTTGCTTTATATGAAGCGTCACAGAGCTCGTCGTTGAGGACGTCAAACTGCTCCTTAGCCTTTTCCTCGCGGTTAAATACCTTTATAACCTTTTGACCGCTCATCATTTCCTGAATATAGCCGTTTACCTTTCCTAAGGACGCTTGCTGAGTTATAAAATACTTTCCGCTTTTGCCCGCAACCTTACCCGTAATCAGGAGAGTTAAGGCAACAAAGAGAAGCACAAAGACAGTAAGCCACACGTTGGTTACTATCATGAAAACAAGGTACACCACTATGGTGATTACCGAGGACATAAGCTGAGGAATGCTCTGAGAAATCATCATGCGGAGAGTGTCCGTATCGTTGGTGTAGTAGCTCATAACGTCGCCGTGGGTATGGGTATCGAAATAACGCACAGGTAGAGTCTGCATGTGAGAAAACATATCTTTTCTAACCGATCTCATGATGCCCTGAGTAATAAATGCCATAAGGACATTCTGCACGAATACCGCCGCAACGCCGAAGAGAAACAGTACCCCAATTCTCACAATTGCGCCGATAAGCTCCGAGTAGTCGGGATTTGCTGCCCCTATGAGCTTTGAGATATAGTCGTCGAAAACAGAGCCTACAAAGGAGGCGCTTGCGGCGCTGACGACAGAGGTTACAACGATGCAGAGGAATACAAGGAGGAAGCGGAATTTATAGCCCTTCCAAATATATCCTGCAAGACGTTTCAGGGTTTTTGACTGGGTTTTGTCCATGGAGAGCTTTTTACCCATAAGGGCGGGATTGTGTTTCATAGGACCTGCCATTATTTAAGCCCTCCCTTCTGCTGAGAGCAGTAGACCTCTTTGTAGATATCGCTGCTCTCTACGAGTGTTTCGTGAGTACCCACAGCGGAGATTTTGCCGTCGTCCAAGACGATAATTTTATCTGCGTGTTCAATGGAAGATATACGCTGTGCTATGATAATTTTTGTTGTTTCGGGAATGTAGCTTGCCATTGACTTTTGAATATTGGCGTCTGTGGCTGTGTCGACCGCACTTGTTGAGTCGTCCAAAATAAGAATTTTAGGAGATTTGAGGAGTGCTCTTGCAATACAGAGTCGCTGTTTTTGACCGCCTGAGACGTTTGCGCCGCCCTCCTCAATGAAGGTGTCGTAGCCGTCGGGGAAGTCCATAATAAAGCCGTCGGCACAGGCGAGCTTACAAGCTTCAACAAGCTCCTCGTCGGTGGCATTTTCATTACCCCAACGGAGGTTTTCCTTAATTGTGCCTGAAAAAAGCACGTTCTTTTGAAGCACCATGGCAACAGAGTCGCGAAGTGTTTCAAGGTCGTACTCACGAACATCTCTGCCGCCAACGTAAACCTTGCCCGAGGTTGTGTCGTAAAGTCTTGGAATAAGGCTCACCAAAGTGGTTTTTGAGCTGCCCGTTGAGCCGATAATACCCACGGTTTCTCCGGACTTAATATCTAAATTTATATCTGAAAGGCAGAGGCTTTTCTCGTCCTTTGAGTAGCTGAAATTAACATTCTCAAAGCGGATTGAGCCGTCTTTTACCTCTTTTACGGGAGAGTCGGGATTGTGTAAATCCGGCGTCTCGGATAAAACCTCGTAGATGCGCTTTGCGGAAGCGCGGGACATAATGATCATAACGAAAACCATTGAGAACATCATGAAGTTCATAAGAATCTGCATGGTGTAGGTGAACATACTTGTAAGCTCACCCTCGGTAAGCTCGGTACCGCCGCTGCCAACAATTAACTTTGCGCCGAACCACGAAACTAAGAGCAGACTTGCGAAAACCGCTGCCTGCATCACAGGAGCGTTAAGAGCAACGATTGTTTCCGCTTTTGTTGAAATCTTGTAGTTTTCGCTCATAACCTCGTTGAATTTTTCCTTTTCGGTTTCCTCGCGGACAAAGGATTTTACAACGCGGATTCCTCGCAGGTTTTCCTGCACAACCCGATTGAGCTTGTCATAGTTTTTGAAGAGCTTTTCGAAAAGGGGAAAAGCGAACTTCATAATAAGCGCTAAGGCAATTATCAGAATGGGGATAGTATAGAGAAACACCGTTCCCATTTGAGGATGAATACAGAGCGACATGGTGAGGGAGAAAATAATCATCAGAGGACTTCGGATTGCAATTCGAATGAGCATCTGATAAGTGTTTTGAACATTGGTAACGTCGGTGGTAAGTCTTGTAACTAAGCTGGAGGTCGAGAAGTTATCAATGTTCCTAAAGGAATAGTTCTGGATTGAGCAGAACATATCGTGGCGAAGATTTCTTGCAAAGCCCGTTGAAGCCTTTGCGGCGAAATCGCCTGCCAAAAATCCGAAAATAAGAGAGAGAATACAGCAGCCTACAAGGATAAGACCGATATTGATGAGGTTTTGCATATTGCCTACAACCTGACCCTCGGCGTTTTTGTAGTTAATTCCTCGGTTTATCAGTTCGGAAAGGATAAGGGGAATAAGCACCTCCATGAGTACCTCAAGTGAGATAAAAACAGGGGAGAGTATAGAGGCGAGCTTATATTCCCTGACGCTTTTTGCAAGTTTTCTAATCAAGGTTTTGCTCCTTTCTTACGACTAATGTATTGTGAATTTTCGTTTGCCTTTAATTCTATACTTCCTATTTTTTATTGTCAAGAAAACTGCGTGAGCAAAGACAGAATTTACCGAATGTTTACCGATTATTAATATATTGAGACATAGAAAATCCCCTGCTTTTTTCAAACAGGGGAGAGAAAGGTTATTTAATTGAGCCAATGTCGTAGGGGGTTGTCTGATAAACAAAGTAGTTGAGCCAATTTGAGTACAGGAGATTTGCGTGGCTTCTCCAGGTGTTCATAGGCTCCTTTGTTTCGTCGTCGTCGGGGAAATAGTTTTTAGGTATTTCTATGGGCTTTCCTGCGTTTTTATCCCTTATATACTCACTTTTTAAGGTGGTGCTGTCATATTCGGAGTGACCGGTGATAAATATTTGTCTGCCGTATTTTGTGGAGACAGCGTAGATTCCCGCTTCCTCTGAGGAAGCAATAATTCTAAGCTCGGGCACAGCCTCAACATCCTCACGTTTAATTGTTGTATGACGTGACTGAGGCACCATGAAAACATCGTCAAAGCCGCGAAGCAAAATGCTTCTTTCGTAGTCCTTGGTGTGAGGATATATACCGAACAGTTTCTTCTCAAGAGGATACTTTTTTATTCCGTAGTGGTAGTAAAGCCCTGCCTGAGCACCCCAGCAGATGTGGAAGGTGGAATGAACGTTTGTCTTAGTCCACTCCATAATCTCGCAGAGCTCCTCCCAGTAGGTAACCTCCTCGAACTCCATCTGCTCAACGGGAGCACCGGTAATAATCATACCGTCAAACTTGCGGTGACGGATTTCATCAAAGGTCTTGTAGAAAGTAAAGAGGTGTTCCTCCGAGATGTTTTTAGACTTGTGAGTAGCGGTATGCATAAACTCAACCTCAACCTGCAGGGGAGTATTGCCGAGGAGTCTGGCAAGCTGGGTTTCGGTTTCAATTTTAGTGGGCATAAGGTTAAGTACCAAAATTTGCAGAGGTCTTATGTCCTGTGTCATAGCCCGATTTTCCGTTATAACGAAAATGTTTTCGCTTTCAAGGGTATGAGTTGCAGGCAGTTCGTTCGGAATTTTAATCGGCATAAAAATCACCTCTTTGTTTTGCCCTTTCGGGAAAATGATAATGATGTCGCTGACGCTTATGATGCTTGCGCTCAGCACAAGTTAAAGGCTTTTGTGACGGTTTGTAGCGGAGTACAAACGTCTTAGATAGCTGCAAGAGCCTGATCGATATCTGCGATAAGGTCCTCGGCGGCCTCAAGTCCGCAGGAGTAGCGAATAAGGTCGGGGGTGATGCCTGCGGCTGCAAGCTCCTCGTCGTTCATCTGTCGGTGAGTAGCGTTTGCAGGGTGTAGGGTGCAGGTGCGAGCGTCTGCAACATGGGTTTCGATAGCGGCAATCTTGAGGTTAGCCATGAAAGCCTCGGCTGCCTTTCTGCCGCCCTTAACACCGAAGGATACTACGCCGCAGCCGCCGTACTCAAGGTACTTTTTGCCAAGCTCATAGCTTTCGTCACCCTCAAGACCCGAGTAACGTACCCAAGCGATTTTTTCGTGATTGTTAAGATGCTGTGCAACTGCAAGACCGTTTTCGCAGTGGCGCTTCATTCTTACATGAAGGCTCTCAAGACCTAAGTTGATGTAAAATGCGTTCTGGGGCGACTGAATACAGCCGAAGTCACGCATAAGCTGTGCGGTGGCCTTGGTGATAAACGCACCCTCGATACCGAAGCGTTCGGTATATGTTACGCCGTGATAGCTCTCGTCGGGAGTGCAGAGTCCGGGGTACTTGTCGGGATACTTTGTCCAGTCGAATTTACCCGAGTCAACAATACAGCCGCCTACGGACGCGCCGTGACCGTCAATGTACTTAGTAGTGGAGTGGATAACGATCTCTGCGCCCCATTCAAAGGGACGGCAGTTAACGGGGGTAGCAAAGGTGTTGTCGATAATAAGGGGCACGCCGTTTTTGTGGGCGATACTTGCAAATCTTTCGATATCAAGAACAACCAAAGCAGGGTTTGCGATAGTCTCGCCGAAAAGAGCCTTTGTGTTAGGTCTGAAAGCCGCTTCGATTTCTTCATCGGAAGCATTGGGAGAAACAAAAGTAAAGTCAATACCCATTCTCTTCATTGTAACGGCAAAGAGATTGTATGTGCCGCCGTAGATAGCGCTTGAAGCAACAATATGGTCGCCGGCAGAGGCGATATTGAAAATAGCCATAAAGCTGGCTGCCTGACCTGAGGAGGTGAGCATAGCGGCAGTACCGCCCTCAAGCTCGCAAATTTTCTTTGCAACGTAGTCGTTGGTGGGATTTTGAAGTCTTGTGTAGAAATATCCCTCAGCCTCTAAGTCAAAGAGCTTGCCCATGTGTTCGGAAGTGTCGTACTTAAAGGTAGTGCTCTGGATAATGGGAATCTGACGGGGTTCACCGTTGCCGGGAGTGTAGCCACCCTGAACACAAACGGTATCACGGTTAAGATTTTTCATAAAAATACCTCCTGATATAAGTAAAGGACAGAAACCCCACGGGGTATCTGCCCTCAAAATCACTCATACATACTCAAGTGTTTTTGAAGGCGGAGCGTCGCATCATCATATATGAGTTTGTAAAAATCGCATACATATGCAAAACCTCCGATTTATACTTGAGAGTATTATACTCCATTGTGCCGGGGATTGTCAACAGTTTTAGTGTTATGCAGGATTTGTAAGCAAAAATTTCAAAAATTTCAAAATACACCGATTATGGCGATAAAAATTCTTGTAATACGGAACGCTTTTTGCTATAATGAGTAAAATTAAGAACTTTCCGGGGCGAAGGCTTTATTTCGGCTCGGATAGTCGGAAAATCATTATGCTTCCCTCAAGGTGCCTTGCCGCCTTTTCGGGGGAGTCGAAAAAAAAAGAAGGGTTGGTGTTATGTTAGTAAAAATTCTGTTCATTGTTGTGTTTTTGGCTGTCACCATCGGCGTGGGTGTCTACTGTCGAAAAAAAGCAACCGACGTTAACGGCTTCGTTTTAGGCGGTCGCGCCGTGGGTCCTTGGCTTACGGCTTTCTCTTTCGGTACCTCTTACTTCTCCGCCGTTATTTTTGTAGGCTATGCAGGTCAGTTCGGTTGGAATTTCGGACTTGCTTCTACTTGGATTGGTCTCGGCAACGCCTTTATCGGCTCGTTGCTTGCTTGGGTAGTTCTCGGCAGGCGCACACGAGTTATGACTCAACATTTGGGAAGCTCCACTATGCCCGACTTCTTCGAGAAGCGTTATGACAGCAAGGCTCTCAAGCTTTTTGCGGCGGTTATTATCTTTATTTTCATGATTCCCTACACCGCCTCCCTTTACAACGGACTTTCCCGTCTTTTTGAGATGGGATTTAACATTCCCTACTGGGTTTGCGTTTTGATTATGGCGGTTGTTACCGCCCTCTACGTTGTGCTTTCGGGCTACGTCGGTACGGCTCTCAACAGCCTTATCCAAGGTATCGTAATGCTTGTGGGTATTGTTGTTGTAGTTGCTGCCGCTATGAATGTAAACGGCGGTCTTGCCGCTTCCGTTGAGATGCTCTCTCAGGTTGAGCCGGTGGGAGATTATACCTCAATATTCGGTCCTGACCCTATAGCACTCTTGGGCGTTGTCCTCCTGACCTCTTTGGGCACTTGGGGACTTCCTCAGATGATTTCAAAGTTCTATTCAATTAAGAGCGAAAAGTCAATTATGACAGGTACGGTTGTTTCAACAATTTTCGCAATTATCGTTGCAGGCGGCTGCTATTTCCTCGGCGGCTTCGGTCGCATTTTTATGACCGAGGAGCAGGTTGGGGGACAGTTCGATTCAATCATTCCCTCTATGCTTCAAGCTGTCAATTCCGACGTGGTAATTGCTCTTGTAATTATGCTTGTTTTGGCGGCTTCAATGTCCACCCTTTCCTCTCTTGTTCTCACTTCAAGCTCAACGCTTACACTGGACTTTATCGCACCTCTTAACAAAGATAAAATGAACGAAAAGAAGAAGATGCTTGTTATGAGAATCTTCCTTGTGTTCTTCATTGTTGTGTCCGCTTCCATTGCCATTGTTCAGGCTAAATCCAAGGTTGCATTCATCACCGACCTTATGGGCATTTCCTGGGGTACAATGAGCGGCGCTTTCCTCGGCCCCTTCATGCTTGGCCTTTACTGGAAACGTGCAACAAAGCCGGCTGTATGGGCGAGCTTTGTTTTCAGCGTTGTGGTAAACGTAACCTTTATGGCATTTAAGCTCAGCGGCAACGTGGGCTTGCTTCCCCCGCTTTTGAGAGCTTCTTCAAATGTGGGTGTTCTGGCAATGCTCATGAGCATTGTGCTTGTGGTTGTAATCAGCCTTCTTACAAAGAAGCCCGATATGGCTCAGGTGGATAAAAAGTTCAGCTGCTATGAAAAGCAGGTTACCGTCAAGGCAAAGGATTCCATCGGAGGTTAATTTTTAGCTTAATCAAAACGTATCAAGGAGACAAATATGAAAGAATTGCTTATCGGAAATGCAGCAGTCGCCCGCGGTCTTTATGAGGCAGGCTGCTCCATAGTTTCCAGCTATCCCGGCACACCCAGTACGGAAATTACTGAGTTCGCCGCAAAATATGACGAGATTTACTGCGAGTGGGCGCCTAATGAAAAGGTTGCCATGGAGGTTGCCTTCGGCGCATCGCTTAGAGGTAAAAGAGCCTGCTGTGCAATGAAGCATGTAGGTCTTAACGTAGCCGCCGATCCTCTCTTTACACTTTCCTACACAGGCGTTACAGGCGGTCTTGTAATCTGCGTTGCCGATGACCCCGGTATGCACTCCTCTCAGAACGAGCAGGATTCAAGAAACTACGCAAAGGCTTCTAAGGTGCCCATGCTTGAGCCATCCAATTCGGCAGAAGCCCTTGCTTTTACAAAACTTGCTTTTGAGCTTTCCGAGGAGTTTGACACTCCTGTATTTATAAAGATGTGCACAAGAGTTGCACACTCACAGAGCATTGTGGAAACCTCCGAGCGAGTTATGCCCCCCGAGAAGCCTTATGAGAAAAATCCTCAGAAGTACATAATGATGCCTGCAAACGCCAAAAAAAGACATCCTTTTGTTGAGGAAAGATGCGAAAAGCTTACAGAGTACGCGAATACTGCCGATATTAACTTTGAGGAAAAGGGTACAAGCGGTATCGGAGTTATAACCTCAGGCACCTGCTATCAGTATGTGAAGGAGGTTTTCGGCGATGAGGCAAGCATCCTTAAACTCGGCATGGTATATCCTCTCCCCACCGAAAGGATTAAGAGCTTCGCAAAGAGCGTAGATAAGCTCTATGTTGTGGAGGAGCTTGACGGCTTTATCGAAACTCATGTAAAGGCTTTGGGAATTGACTGTGTGGGCAAAGAGCTTTTCTCCTGTATCGGAGAGCTTTGTGCAAGCGTTATTGCCGAGAAGTTCGGCAAAGAAGTTCCTGCTCACATAACTATGGAAACCGAAATTCCCATGAGACCTCCCGTAATGTGTGCAGGCTGTCCTCACAGAGGAATGTACTATACTCTCAAAAAGAACAACATCACTGTTTTAGGCGACATCGGCTGCTATACCTTAGGCGCAGTTGCCCCCCTCAACGCTCTCGATTCCACACTCTGTATGGGCGCTTCCGTTTCGGGACTTCACGGCTTTAATAAAGCCGGCGGTGAGGATACCGAGGGCAAGACTGTCTGCGTAATCGGTGACTCAACATTCATGCATTCGGGAATTACAGGTCTTGTGAATATCTCCTACAATGCTTCCAATTCCACCGTTATCATCTTAGATAACTCTATTACAGGTATGACAGGTCATCAGCAGAATCCCACAACAGGCTATAACATCAAGGGAGACCCTGCGGCTAAAATTGACCTTGAAACTCTCTGCAGAGCTGTGGGCATCAACCGTATTCGCGTGGTTGACCCCTATGACCTTAAGGCTTGTGACGAGGCGGTTAAAGAGGAACTGAAAGCAAAGGAGCCGTCTGTAATTATTTCCCGCCGTCCCTGTGTGCTTCTTAAGAGCGTCAAGGCAAAGCCTTCGCTAAAGGTAAGCCCGGACAAGTGCAGGAGCTGTAAGATGTGCATGAAGCTTGGCTGTCCTGCAATCAGCATGCACGAGGGCAAGGCTGATATTGATACAACACTCTGCGTTGGCTGCGGAGTCTGCACACAGATGTGCAAATTTGACGCTATTTTGGGAGGTGAGTCTCATGACTAAAAGCATTATGATAGTAGGCGTCGGCGGACAGGGCTCACTCCTTGCAAGCACACTTTTAGGCAAGCTTCTCGTAAATGAGGGCTATGATGTTAAGGTTTCCGAGGTACACGGAATGAGCCAGCGCGGCGGCTCGGTAGTAACCTATGTTCGTTTCGGCGATAAGGTTTATTCTCCCATTATCGACATGGGTACAGCCGACGCAATTATCTCTTTTGAGAAGCTGGAGGCAGGCCGTTGGGCGCCCTATCTTAAAGAGGGCGGCGTAATTATCACCAACACTCAGCAGATTGACCCCATGCCCGTTGTAATCGGTGCAGCAGAATATCCGGAGAATATTTTGGAGGAACTCTCCGAGAAAGCGGATGTTGTGGCGCTTGACGCTCTCACTCTTGCAGAGGAGGCAGGCTCACCCAAAGCAGTTAATATTGTCCTCATGGGCAGACTTGCAAAGACACTGGAAATTCCGGTTGAGAGTTGGAAAGCAGCACTCAAAAGTGTTGTTAAGCCTCAGTTTATTGACATAAACTTAAAGGCATTTGACCTTGGATATAATTCATAATTTTACTTTAGTTTGGAGGCGATAGCCATGGCCAAGCGCTACTGGCAGGAAGAAATCGAATGTGCCTCTCGTGAGCAGATTACACAGTGGCAAAACGAGAGACTGGTAAAGACAGTTAAGCATGTTTATGACAATGTGGAGCTTTACCGCAAAAGAATGGACGAGGCAGGAGTTAAGCCCGAGGACATTAAGTCCATAGACGACCTGAAAAAACTCCCCTTTACCTACAAGCAGGATTTACGCGACGAGTACCCCTACGGACTATTCGCAACTCCCCTTAAGGATGTAGTCAGACTTCATGCCTCCTCAGGTACAACAGGTAAGCAGATTGTTGTAGGCTACACAAGAAACGACCTTGATATTTGGGACGATATTGCTGCACGTCAGCTCTATGCCGTAGGTGCAGATGAAAATGACTTTGTTCACGTATCCTACGGCTACGGACTTTTCACAGGAGGCTTTGGACTCCACGGCGGCGCAACAAAAATCGGCGCTACCGCAATCCCTGTTTCCTCCGGTAATACCGACAGACAGGTTACCATTTTGCAGGATTTCGGCTCCTCTGTGCTTTGCTGTACACCCTCCTACGCTATGTATATTGCCGAGACTCTTGAGAAAAAGGGCATTGATCCCAAGACTCTAAACCTCAAAGCAGGTATTTTCGGCGCAGAACCTTGGACAGAGGAAATGCGCAGACAGATTGAGGAAAAGCTGAACATTAAGGCATACGACGTTTACGGCTTAACCGAGATTATGGGTCCCTGCGTATCTTACGAATGTGAAGCGCAGTCCGGTATGCACGTAAACGAGGACCATTTCATCATCGAAATCATCAACCCCGAAACCGGCGAGCCTCTGCCTTACGGAGAAAAGGGCGAGATTGTATTCACCTGTATCACCAAGGAGTGCTGTCCCTTTATCCGTTACCGCACCCGCGACATCGGTGTTGTCACAAACGAAAAATGCTCCTGCGGAAGAACCTTTGTTAAGATGACCAAGCCTCAGGGCAGGTCAGACGATATGCTCATTATCCGCGGTGTTAATGTATTCCCTTCACAGATTGAAACCGTACTTCTTAAAATGGGTTACAGCCCTAACTACAAAATCTTTGTTGACCGCGTAAATAACACAGACACACTTCTCGTTCAGGTTGAGATGACCGAGGCAATATTCTCAGATACAGTTACCAAGATTAAGGAACACGAAAAGGCTCTTGAAGCAGAGCTTCGTTCGCTTTTAGGTATCGGAGCAGACGTTCAGCTTGTTGCTCCTAATTCTATCGAGCGTTCAATGGGCAAGGCTGTACGCGTTGTTGATAAGAGAAAGCTTATCGACGTTAAATAATGAAAGGGAGGAAAACTTATGTCAATCCGTCAGATCTCAGTTTTTGTTGAAAACAAAAAAGGCTCACTTGTTGAGATTACCGAGACACTTGCCCGCGAGAATATCGACCTTCGCGCTATGTCTATTGCGGATACTCAGGACTTCGGAATCCTCCGCCTTATTGTTTCTGATACGGACAAGGCAGTGGATATTCTCCGCAAAGAAAAGTGCATTGTTTCCGTAAATGATGTTATAGGTGTTCGTATGCAGAATAAGCCCGGTGCTTTAGCTACCGTTGTGAAGGTGCTGGATGACAATAATATCAATATGGAGTATATGTATGCTTTCAACGGCTCGACTCCTCACCATTCCTATTTGGTGCTTCGAGTAGACGATAACGAAAGAGTAGCAGAGCTTCTCCTTGAAAAAGGCATTAAGTGCATTACCGAAGCCCAGGCAAATGAGCTTTGATAGTTAAAAAATACTAATATTTGAGCCTTTTTTCTGTGAAAACCGACAAAGAATAAGTATTAGCTTTGTAGAAATCGCTGAATATAAAAATATTCAAAAAGAAATGGGAGATTTCGGTACCTTGCTTTGTTTATTATATGAAAGAGGTGTAAAATATGAAAAAAACAGTATCTGTTATGATAGCAGTTCTACTCATTGCGATGTCCGCAGTTTCAGCTTTTGCAGTCCCGGCTCCTTGGTTTATGGGTGACGCAAATAGTGACGGAAACTTTGATATTACGGACGCTACCGCCATTCAAAAGTATGCCGCAGGAATCATTATTCCCAAAAAGCTCCAGGTTGACCTTTCCGATGTGGACGGCGACGGTGAAATTACCGTTAAGGATGCGTCCCTTGTGCAGAAGGTCATTGCAGGTACGGTTAAGAGAAGTGAAATCAAGGGCAGCGATATTTCTACCTATATGCTTTTTCATGATTTCAGGGCCGACTTTGACTCCGGCAAGGCAATGGTCGGTATGCCCGTAACCTTTACTGTGGATGTAGAAACTCCCGCAGAGCCTTTAACATACGAATTCTATATTGACGGAGTCTTAGTGGGGGAGAGAAGCACGGAAAACACCTTCACCTATACCTTTGAGAGCGCAGGTACTTATGATATTAGGGCGGTTGCATACAACAAATATGACGAGTTTGAAAGTAATGAAATGGGAGAATACCGGGTGGTTGAGGCTTATTTTTCCGAGACGCCCGTAATCAGCAGTCTCCATTTAAGCTGCCGCCATAATTTTGTGTATGGCAGAGAGCTTGAGATGAGCGCTATCGCAAACGCTGTTTTCGGTAAAGCTCCCTATGAATACCGCTTTGAGCGCGTAGGCTATGAGGAGGAAGCCTCATCTTCTACCGTTCTTGAAACCAGAGATTTTTCCGAGGATAACCGGTATGATTTTATTATGAACTATGAAGATTTATATGATAATATTAAAGTAAATGTTACCGTAAGAGATGCCGACGGCAATACCGTAACCGAATCGGTCAGCGTATATTAAAGCAGAAACAAAAGTTAAAGCACACCTT
>JAQXHW010000097.1 GCA_029007475.1 Oscillospiraceae bacterium
CCCCTCTCCGATGTTGCCTGCGTATCCTGCGGTCAGTGTACTGCTGTTTGTCCCACAGGTGCTCTTGTTGTTAAGGATGAAACAGCTAAGGTATTTGAGGCTCTTGCTGACCCCGAAAAGATTGTAATCGTTCAGACTGCTCCTGCTGTCAGAGCCGCTATCGCTGAGGAATTCGGCGCACCTATCGGCACAAACGGCGAAGGCAAAATGGTCGCTTCTCTCAGACGTCTCGGCTTTGACAAGGTATTTGATACCAACTTCGGCGCTGACCTTACAATTGTTGAAGAGGGTACAGAGTTCATCAACCGCGTTAAGAACGGCGGCGTTCTTCCCATGATTACCTCTTGTTCACCCGGCTGGGTTAAGTTCTGCGAGCACTACTATCCCGACCTTATTCCCAACCTCTCAACCTGTAAGTCTCCTCAGCAGATGACAGGCGCTATCATAAAGAGCTATTATGCTGAAAAAGAAGGCATTGACCCTGAGAAGATTGTTTCCGTTTCCGTTATGCCCTGTACCGCTAAGAAGTTCGAGCATAAGAGAGACGACCAGGGCGCAAACGGACTTAAGGACGTTGATATTGTTATCACAACCCGCGAGCTTGCTGAAATGATTAAGCGCGCTGGCTTACAGTTTAATGACCTTCCCGATGAGGACTACGATCCCGCTCTCGGTATCTTCACCGGTGCCGGTGTTATCTTCGGCGCTACCGGCGGCGTTATGGAAGCAGCTCTGCGCTCCGTTGCAGATATTCTCACAGGCGAGGACCTCAAGAAGCTGGATTACGAGGAAGTTCGCGGTACCGAACCCATCAAGCATGCTACCTATGAGATTGCAGGTATTAAGGTAAAGGTTGCTGTTGCTTCCGGTCTTGAGAACGCTGCTAAAATTCTCGACGAAATCAGAGCCGGCAAGGCTGACTATCAATTTGTAGAAATTATGTGCTGTCCCGGCGGTTGTGTAAACGGCGGCGGTCAGCCCATTGTTCCCGCAAGCGTTCGCAACTTTGTTGATATTAAGGCAAAGCGTGCTGAGGTACTTTACAACGAGGATAAAAATCTTCCCCTCAGAAAGTCTCACGAAAGCCCTATTATCAAGAAGCTCTACGAGGACTATCTTGGCGAGTTCGGCGGACACAAGGCTCACGAGCTCTTACACACCTCTTACGTTAAGAGAACCATTAACTGATTTGTTCTGCTAATACTTCATAAACCTAAAGGCTTCTCCGCAAAAGAGAAGCCTTTTTAGTTTGAAAATTATTATTAGTTGCCCTGATTCTGCTGATAAGCCTTTGCCGCTTCGGTATTAATATTCAGGTTATCCGCAGGCTTTACGGGATTTTGGGGACTTGGCGCATTTATCTCGTTTTGCACCACGTCAACTATGGCACCGTGAGAAAGCTCTTTATCTGCTCCTAAAGGAATTTCCTGAGGGAACACGGAAGGATTTTTCTTTTCATTCACATTTATCACCTACGTTTGTTTTTTCATTAACAGTATGAGCTGAAACCATAATATTATTTATGGAAAAGTTTTACTTGGATTTTTTACTTTTGACAATGCTGATAAATATTGATTAAGTCAATGCCTAAATTAAAAACGTAGGGAGCTCCGATTAAATCGTTGGCTTTTTGAATTTGATTAAAGTAATATTAGACTTCGGAAGGTTTGAACATCGGCATCATTTGGAGCTTGAAGAGATTTGCCTTGTGCTTTTTGTCGATAAGCTCCTTGTGCTCAAGGTTTTCTATCTCCCCTGTGCGGATGTATCTATCAAGCTCCGCGTAGGTGAAGCCCAGGTTATCCTCGTCAGTTTTGCCTGAGAGTCCGTCAATGGGTACTTTTTCAACAAGAGCTTCGGGTAACCCTAAGTGGCGGCCTAAGGCTTTCACCTCTGTTACAGTTAAGTGAGAAAGGGGAGAAAAATCTCCTGCGGCGTCGCCGTAACGGGTTGAATAGCCTACCCAATCCTCGCTGAGATTACAGGTATTCACAACCCTGCCGTTCAAACTCTGAGATACCGCATAGAGAGTTGTCATCCGAATTCGTGCAGGAAGATTAGTAAGGCTCTGCGACGTAAGCTCAAGTTCCTCGGGCATAGAATTCTTAACGCCCTCCACTGCATCTTTAATATTCACAACATAGTACTTGATTCCAAGGTGATTAACAAGAGTGTAGGCGGCGTCAATATCACTCTGCACACCGCAGGGCATAAGCACACCGATAACTCGGTCTTTGCCGAGAGCCTTGGCGCAAACAGCCGCCGCAACGGAGCTGTCCTTTCCGCCAGAGATACCCACAACTGCGTTGCAATTCTTTCCGTTTTCCTCAAAAAAATCTCTTATCCAAGCGACACATTCATCGCAAACCTTTTTAGCATCAAACATATTTTCCTCCTCAATATACATCTATCTGACACATTCTCATGGTAGTAAGGGCAGCGTTGTGAGTTTCGGGGGTTACTCCTGCACAGCAGCTTGAATCCACAGATATTTTTCTCTCAGGGAAGTTTGCTTTGAGAATAAGTGCATTCGATACCACACAGATATCTGTGCAAAGTCCCACAAGTTCTACCGAAAAATCCTCGCCGTCAGCAGTATTTTCAATAAGCCTCGGCAGCTCAACACTTCCGAAGGTCAGCTTCTCAACCCTTGTGTATTTTTTGCCTTCAAGCGCCCTTGCAACCTCTTTGTCAAGCTCAAAGCCCTCAGTACCCTTGATACAATGCTCAACGGGAAGTCTCTCACCCTCGGCTGTACTGAGATAGTTCTCAAAGTGGGTATCATAGGTTACAAATATCTCCCCGTCGAAATCCTCAATCTTTTTCGAAACATTACTGACTATTTCAGCGGCTTCGGCTGTACCTAAAGAACCGTCAACAAAGTCCTTTTGCATATCTACTACTACAAGTATTTTTTTCATATCAATCACCTTTTTTAGCATACCATATTTTTTCTCCGTAATCAATAAAAAACTCCCTGTAATCAGAGAGTTTCTTGGGAAGCGATGTGCAAACAATCTTAAGATATGATTTATTCAGTGGTTCCCTTGCTTTATGTATTCGATATAGGAATAGCTGCTGTTTTCTGCCCTTTTCATCATTGTATCAAGAATCTCTTTATGTAACTTTTTGCTCTGCTCTCTTGCATGCAGATTCTCGTCGGGATAAAAAGGTCCGTCAATATATATTGTGGTTTTAGGTTTCTTAAAGATCTTTCGCTTTTGGTAGGTTACGGTCATAGCAAAAACAGGAGCGGAAAACTTTACGGGATATCTAAACGCGGCGTCAGAGAATGGCCTCACCCCTGAGTAGTATTCCCAAACATGAGCTTCGGGATAAATTGTAAC
>JAQXHW010000098.1 GCA_029007475.1 Oscillospiraceae bacterium
ATTGCCGCTTTGGTGGGTATCGAGGTTGGCAGACTTGTTTCGGGTAAAACAGGTCTTGATATTATTCTGACTCCTGTTGTGACTATTGCTTCGGGCAGCCTTGCAGGTCTCCTGGTAGGACCTCCTATATCCTCCTTTATGACTATGCTGGGTAACTTCGTAAACTGGGGCACAGAGCAGCAGCCCTTCCTTATGGGTATTATTGTTTCCGTTATTATGGGTATTGTTCTCACACTTCCTATCAGCTCTGCCGCTTTGGGTATTTCCCTTGACATTTCGGGTATTGCCGCAGGCGCCGCTGTTGTGGGCTGTTCTGCTCAGATGGTTGGCTTTGCTGTTCAGAGCTTTAGGGAGAACAAGGTTTCCGGTCTTATCTCTCAGGGCGTCGGTACTTCTATGATTCAGATGCCCAACATTGTGAGAAAGCCTATTGTTTGGCTTCCTCCGATTATTACAAGTGCTGTTTTAGGTCCTATCTCCACCTGCCTTTTCGGTATGACAAATAACGCTATCGGCGCAGGTATGGGTACAAGCGGTCTGGTAGGTCAGATTATGGGCTACACAACTATGACCGCCTCGGGAGTTGCCCCTTGGGCTGCAATCCTTGAGATACTCCTTATGCACGTTGTTGCTCCCGCAATTCTCACACTTATCATAAGCGAGCTTTTCAGAAAATTCGGTCTTATCAAGTACGGCGACTTAAAGCTTTCCCTTTGATGAAGATTTTGCTGAGCTGAGCTAAGAATTTTGTATTCTCTATATCGGCATATAAAAGCAGCCCTGTGAGCGTTTTGCTCACAGGGCTTTATATGTTTGGTCAAGTATGTGTTGCGCTGCGGTGCTTATAGTTAATACCAAATCTCGGCTATGCCGAGGGCTTGGGTACGAAGGCTCTTAAACGAGCTTGTTCATAACCATACCGGTTATCATCTTGGGATAGAAGTATGTGGACTTCTGGGGCATTTTCTCGCCTGCTGAGGCTACGTCACGAATTTCGGTAACCTTTGTGGAGTTGAGCACAAAGGAGCACTGTGCCTTACCCTCGTCTACCGAG
Organism: Oscillospiraceae bacterium; assembly: GCA_029007475.1. Lineage (GTDB taxonomy): Bacteria > Bacillota > Clostridia > Oscillospirales > Acutalibacteraceae > Ruminococcoides. The sequence goes on from JAQXHW010000098.1 coordinate 1,055, forward strand.
GAAATAGCCTCCTCAAAGAATTTTGTGTAGGTGAGGTTAATCTGTGCCGCCATATTTTCCTTGTCGATGCCGAAGATTTCCTCAAGAATGAGGGAGTGTAATACCGTAACGTCAAGCTGTCTGGAAGCAACGCTTAATTCGGGGAGGAGAGCGTCCATGACGGAGATATCCTTTAGGGTAAGCTCATACCACTCGCTGTTGCCTACATAGAAGCCGTAGGCCTTCTTGCCTGCTTTGTCGGCAGTCATGAGTGTTTCCTCCATGTTGTCGGTGCCTGTGTGCTTTTCTATATCAAAATACTTCTCGCACTTTGCAAGTACGGTTTCCTTATCAAAGCTCTCGAGGTCACGAACTAAGCGGTGAGTGGGGAATACAACCAACCCGGGGTGACCCATATCGCATAGGAAAATCATCTGATAATCCTGAGCGTCGCCCTCTTTTGAGATGCCGTTTTCACGGCAGTAGTTGCGGTAGTTGAGGGCGGTTTCGTAGCGGTGGTGACCGTCGGCTATGTAGATTTTTCTCTCGGCAAAGTCGGCTGTCAGTTTGCTGAGTACGGCTTCATCGGTGACAATCCACATTCTGTGGGTGATATTGTCTGAGTCTGTAAATTCAAGGTCTGCTGCACCCTTGGAACACTCGTCGATAGTGCTTAAAGAGGTGTGCTCCTCGTCCATGTAGAGACCGTAAATCTGAGAGAAATTGCAGTTTGTTGCCTTCATAAGATTAAGTCTGTCCTCTTTTGCTTTTGAAAGAGTGAACTCGTGGGGAAGAACAACGCCCTTTGAAAATTCCTCAACCTTTAGGCGGCAAATAAGACCCTTGATGGAATTTCTCTTGCCGTAAGCGGTGAATTCCTCCTCATATATGTATAGAGCGGGTTTATCCTCTAATTTTAAGATGCCCTCATCCTCCCATTTTTTAAGAAGCTCTGCTGCTGTGGCATAGGGAGAGTCGCCCTTGGGAAGCTCTAAACGAATGATGTTGTAGGGATTTTCCTCGATAAATGCAAGTCTTTCACTTTCGCTTATAATATCGTAAGGGGGACAGCAGAGAGATTTTATCTCTCCTGCCTTTTCGGTGTCAAACCTCATACCCTTAAATGCTCTGATTTCTGCCATGGTTTTACCTCCAACAAATATATTTGAAAAAGTCATTTATAGTATATCAGCAGATATTGCTTTTTGCAAGAAAAATAAGGTTAAAGAGCAAAAAGAAACCACCCGATAAAAATCGGGTGGTAAGCAGCATCTTTGATTATAGGGTTGATTATCCGATTCTGGTAAAGGTTACGGGCAGGAGATCTTTCACCATTTCCATTGCCGTGCTGTCCGCAATATCGCCGTTAATTGAAATAAAGGTCATGGTGTTACCATCGAGCTTTATCTCGGTGTAATTGCCGTCCTTAATGTTTTCCTCTAATTCTTCCTTATCCTTGCCGTCATACAGCTTGTTACCGTCTAACTTGTAATAGCCGGCATCTCCTTCGGGCATTTGTTTTGAAAATTCCTCTATTGCGGCTTTGCGGGCTTCCTCTTCGGTAATATCACCAAAAGCATCCTCATAGCTCATACCCATGTCCTCAAGCATCTTAATCATAGCGTCTATGTATCCGTTAACGAAAGATTCTAAGGACTCAGTAGTGACTGATTTTTCAGCACTGCCGTCCGCCTTGTACTCTATCTCTAAGGTTAATTTTGCAAAGCTTGTGTCAAACGTAACACCGGATCCGCTCAAAAGCTCATCTATCATAGATGACATATCAAGCTCTGCCTGCCATTT